>NZ_JBNGCJ010000145.1:0-25612 GCF_049974785.1 Vibrio genomosp. F10 str. 9ZD137 | reverse complement strand
ACCGCTCTTCCGATCTATCGTCATAACTCTTTTATTGGCTAAGGGGGTTGGGATGGTTTCTCCGTAAGCACGCTTACCTTCCTCAGCGAACCATTGAATAAATGAAGCGCCATACATGACCTCGCCTCTCGCTTCGTCTAACGGCTTACCCTGCTCAAGAGTCATCAACCGCGCTAAGTCTTCAGCATTTTCTATCACGAGTTGATACCAGCGCTGTAATACCGTACTTCGTTCTGACGCAGTTTTTTCCTGCCATTTCTGCTGAGCCGCTTTGGATTTTTCAATTTTTAGGTGAATTTCTGAACGCGATAAAGAAGGGATATGGCCCAAAACCGTCTGATCGGCTGGATTGAAGACAGCAATTGAATGATCCCCTTCTTGACACAAACAGCTCAATAACAACTTATTGACGATCAATTCCATTTTCTCAGACTCCAAGACGATTAAGCATTAAGGAAATCATAAGCCAGATTGATAAATTCGCTAAGGATTAGTTCTACTCGGTGATTTAAATTTAACGATAAATCGATTTTGTGGACTGCCTAACAATCAAGTCAATCGGGGGAAGACGTGCTTCGTGTCTCTCGCCAGATAATAGATTTAGAACCGATTCGGCACACACAACACCAATCTCTTCAACAGGCTGTCTTAGTGTGGTGAGCGCTGGCGTGAAATACTTTGATACAGGAAGATCATCAAAACCAACCACTGAAATGTCTTCAGGTACTTTGTAGCCATTATCCGTGAGTGCTTTTATGGCGCCATAAGCAGTTTGGTCATTGGCAGCAAAAATGGCCGAAAAATGCACCTTAGAATCCAGCAACTCGATGGTTTTTTCATAGCCAATTTCAGAGCTAAAGTCCCCTTGCATAACGAGCTTGGGGTTGACCTTAATATTTGACTCCGCCAACGCCTTTTTATACCCCTCATAACGCGCTCCAGAGTCTGGTTGATTGGATAGCCCTTTGATGTGGGCAACATTAACGTGCCCTTGCTGCAACAAATGCAAGGTTGCAATATAGCCACCCAGTGTATTATTCAAGTTCAAACTACGAATGTTCGGTCCTTCCACATCGTAACCCACGGTCACGACAGGAATCGATTCTGCGGTTTTAACAATCAAATCCGGTTTCAAATGACCCGTGACAATAATGACGGCATCGACATTATTTTTAATCAAATACTCCAGTGCATGCACTTCCAATTTGCTTTGCCAATGTCCCGTTGCGATGACAAGCGAGTACCCTTGAGCGATAAGCGTTTTTTCCATGTCGTTTAAAATTCGACTTGTGTGCGGGCTCTCTGGGTGTTGAATCAAGACACCAATCGTCATCGAGCGGCGATTACTTTTCTGCTGTACGGGATAGCTTGGTTTATACCCTATGGTCTTGATCGCTTGTTCAATATTTTGACTTTTTTCATCAGAGACATAAGTAGTGCGATTGAGAAAACGCGACACGGTACTCGGTGAGACACCTGCGAGTTTTGCCACATCATAGACCGTCGGTGTTTTGTTTTTTTTTGTCATCATCTGTACACCCAAATTAGCAAGCAAGGGAGGCAGATTACTCAGGACGTGTATGAATTCAATCTGCATCATTGAAAAACGGGATCTTAATGGAAAAGCGTTCTATTCTCGGCCTTCACTTTAACCCTACTCTGGCTCTATTTATTGAGGCGCAATGGGGTAGAGGTGCAATGGGGCACAGTCCATGAGGGTGAGCCTTTACCTCATGGACTGGTCACCATTAGAACTCGATTTTAGAACTCGATTTAGTGCTGGCTAGCGAGTTCTCGCTCAACGCATCAAAGAGGTGGAATGCGTCCAGATCTAGGTACATAGTGAGGCTATCAACGTCCACTTCAGCGGCTTGGGTTTCCACCATAAGCGGTTGATGACCAATTTCCGTTTTCAACAAGATACTTGCGCCAAGTAGCTCTTTATCTTTTATTTTCACCGGGAAAGGCAACACGCGATCATGATCCACTTGTTCTTTGCGTAAATGGATATCCGTTGGACGAACACCAAAATGAAGCGCGAGATTTTTAGAGGCATGGGCTTTAAAACGCTCAGGAAGTGGAATATGCACATCACCCAGTTCAACAAAGTACTCCCCCTCTTTGTCAATTAACTTGGCTTCCAACATATTCATTGAAGGGTTACCGATGAACTGAGCCACAAATTTGTTCGCAGGGCGCTGGAAGACTTCTGTTGGTGTTCCAACTTGAGCCACGTAACCGTCTTTAAGAATCACAATACGATCAGCAAGGGTCATCGCTTCAATTTGATCGTGAGTGACGTAAATGGTGGTCGTTTTTAGCTCTCGATGAAGGTGTTTGATCTCTTCACGCATGACGCCCCGCAGTTTTGCATCAAGGTTTGAAAGCGGTTCGTCAAACAAGAAAACTTTCGGGGTACGCACCATCGCACGGCCCATGGCAACACGCTGACGCTGGCCACCTGAAAGCTCTTTGGGTTTACGATCTAAAAGTGGGTCAAGCTCAAGCATTTTTGCCGCTTTACGTACTTCAGCATCGATTTCCGCTTTTGGCATGCCTTTCAGTTTAAGTGCAAACGCGATGTTTTCGTACACCGTCATGTGCGGGTAAAGCGCGTAGCTTTGGAATACCATCGCAAGGTCACGATCTTTCGCATCCACCTTGTTCATGTGCTTGTCGCCAACGTAAATATCACCCGAGGTAATATCTTCTAGCCCTGCGAGCATACGAAGCGTGGTTGATTTACCGCAGCCTGATGGGCCAAGGAAAACCACAAATTCACCATCGTTAACCGTGAAATCAAACTCTTTCACCACTTCTACATTTCCAAAAGATTTTTTGATGTTCTTAAATTCTACTTTAGCCATTACTTGTTCTCCTCAGCGCGCGCTAGCAGCGTATTGCGATACGCAATTGCGCTCTGTTTCAATGTTCTTTGTTGGGTTTTATAGTCGACATGAACCATGCCGAAACGTTGGCAATAACCAAAGGACCATTCAAAATTGTCCATCAAACTCCAGGCGAAATAACCATCAACTCTGACACCCGCTCGAATCGCTTGGTCAACGGCGTTCAAGTGACTTTGAAAATAGCGAACGCGTTGTTCATCGTTCACTTCGCCATTGATCACGGTCTGATCATCGCCCGCTGCCCCATTTTCTGTGATGTACAGTGGTGGAAGGTCGTCGTAACGTTGGTTGATACGCACTAATAAATCGGTCAAACCTTGCGGATAGATTTCCCATCCAATGAACGTGTGCTCAGCGTCTTGTGTCACTTTTTCAATATCACCGTTCTCGTTAAAACGCATCACATCACGTGAGTAATAGTTAATACCGACGTAATCCACTGGCGCGCTAATGATCTCCAAGTCCCCTTTGAGGATCATGGGCATATTGACCGCTTGGCGTTCAACCACGGCCGCTGGGTATTCACCCTTCAATACCGGGTCCATAAACCAGTGGTAATTTTCAGCTTCGTTGTAGTCTGCCGCCCCCTGATCTTTGTCGCGGTCGGGATAAGCAGGCGTTGCATTAAACACCACACCATGTTTTGAGTGAGGGGCATTGCTGCGCAAAATCGGCATGGCCAGACCGTGTGCAAGCATCAAGTGATGTGAGGCTAAGAAGCCTTCACGTTCGCCCTTAATACCGGGAGCGTGAATGCCCCAGCGATAACCTAAGAAAGCAGAAACAAACGGTTCATTAAGTGTCGTGTAGACGTCAATCTTGTTGCCAAAGTGAGCACTCACTGCTTGGGCATATTTTGCAAACTTGTACGCTGTTTCGCGATTTAACCAACCGCCTTTATCTTCGAGATATTGCGGTAAATCCCAGTGATAAAGGGTCACATAAACCTGCATACCGCGTGCATGGCATTCATCGATAATTTGCTCATAGAAGGCAAGCCCTTCAAGGTTTACCACACCGTCTTGCGTCATGATTCGTGGCCAGGCGATGGACAAACGATACGCATCGACCCCTAAACCTTGAATCATTTCAATGTCTTGTTTCCATAGATGATAGTGGTCACAAGCAATGTCGCCATTGTCACCGTTATCAACTTTGCCCGGCGTATTACAAAACGTATCCCAGATCGATGGGACGCGTCCGCCTTCTGCTACCCCTCCCTCAATTTGGTAAGACGATGTCGCAACACCAAAAACAAAATCAGATTGCAGCAGCTTTGAATCACTTGGAAGCTGGTATTTATTCATTATAGTCATCTTAATTAACCCTTAACCGCGCCAGATGTAAGCCCTGAAATCATCTGCTTAGAAGCAAACAGATAGGTAATAACCAATGGCAAGATAGAGATAGTCGTCCCCAACATCACTGCGCCCCAAGGTGTATTCGGAATACCTTGTACACTTCGCAGTGCTTGTGTGATGACATAATTGTCTGGGTTATTAAGGACAACCAACGGCTGCATAAACATGTTCCAAAAGAAAACGAACTGCACAATAGCCAGCGTGGCCAACGCGGGTTTCATCAACGGAAGAACCACACTCCAGTACGTTCTAAACTCACCAGCACCATCCAGTTTAGCCGCTTCTAATAGCTCTTTTGGAATCGATGCAATCACGTGCTGACGCATTAAAAAGATACCAAATGGCGTTGTCGTGAACGGTAGCCAGACCGCAATATGGTTATCAAGTAGCCCTAGGAATTTGACGATCATGAAGTATGGAATCAGGCTCAATACGGGCGGAATCGCCATTGAACCCACGAGCATACCGAACAGAAAGTTCTTACCTTTAAACTTGAATACCGCAAACGCGTATCCCCCCATGCTACAGAACAGCAATGAAATCGTTGTGCCTAAGAAAGCCACGTAAATTGAGTTAAACATCGCTTTCCAAAACGGCATGATCTCTAGCAGTTTTGCGTAGTTGACCATTAAGCTATCGCCGATAGCAAAACTGATGCCTGAACCGAAAATCTCAGAGCGGTCACGGGTTGATAATAGCGCTGACCATACAAATGGGAAGACCGTAACAATGGCTGAAATGATCAGCAGTATTGCGAGCATCACCATGGCGACTTTGGTCATGATGTGAAGCGTACGGTCACTTGGCATCAGCCCTGATAGAGGCGATGATTTTAACTGAGTTGAAGTCGTCATCTTATTATTCCCCTAACCCTTTTTTACCAAAGAATAAGAATTGAATTGCGGTACAGGTTGCGATTAAAGCAAAGAGTAACCATGAAATAGCAGAGGCTGTGCCCATCTCAAGCCATTCCCAACCCACTTTATATAGATACATTGAAATAGTGAGACCTGATTGGCCGACACCGCCGCTGCCACGAGTTAAGACGAACGGTTCTTCAAACATTTGTAAGTTGCCGATGATGGTCATCGTGATGGCAAAGAAGACAAATGGACGAATCATGGGTAATGAGATGTTCCAGAAACGACGGAAAGCATTAGCACCATCCATACGAGCCGCTTCTAAAATTTCTTTGGGAATCGTCATCAAACCTGTGGTGTATAAAACGATGTTAAACCCGGTGTATTTCCAAAAAATCATGATCGCGATAGAGGGCTTGATCATGGTTGCATCATCCAACCAACGAATCGGTTGGTAATCGTTAACCCATGCAAAAGCCCAGCCCAATAGCGAACTGTCAGCCAGTGCGATCAAGGTTTGGTTAATGATTCCAGAGTTCGGTGAGTACATGTTGAAGAAGATTAACGATGCCGCCACCGTCGATGTGATGAACGGTAAAAAATACGCCGAGGTTAACCAGTGACGCATTCGGTCGCCCATTGAAACCAGAATATACGCGACAGGAATGGCCACTAAATGCTGCGCGACGCCAGACGTGACGGCTAACCAAAGTGTATTCTTCAACGAACGCCACAGCCACGGGTCAGTCAATGCAATATGGTAGTTTTCAAACCCCACAAATCGCATGGCATCCATCCCCTCAACAGGGTTCCACACTTGGAACGAAAGAAAGATTGAAAACAGTAACGGGAAAATCCCAAAAACAGAAAAAATGATCAGGAACGGCAGTAGGAATCCATATGGTGTAAGCGCTTTCAAATTAAAACGAGAAAAAAAGCTTTTACTTTCTGATGCTTCCATGACGTTGCTCGCTGCTTGACTCATAGTAACGACCTCTTACCAAGAAGGTGCGTTGTCACACCTTCTTGGCTACTTACTAAAATGATGGGTTAAAGATTACGTGTACGACGTTTAATCAAACGCTCAGCTTCACTAAGAGCGACATTAATGTCTTTTCCTTCATCCAGCACTTCCATCAACGCATTTTCTAAGATGATTGAACGAGCAACATGGTCGCCTTTTGCTGGTTGTACAGGCTTGATATTCTGAGCAACTTCAGCAAAGAGTAGTCGAGCTTGTTGACCACCGAGGAACTCAACGCCTTCTTTAAACATTGGGGCATCGTAAGTTGTGGTGTTCGATGGGAAGGCCGCAATCGTTTCAAAACTCTTAAGTTGAACGTCACGATCCGTCGTCATGTATTCAATCAGTTTCCACGCATCATCTTGGTTTGACGCTTGGGTTGGAATTGAAAGGAATGAACCACCCCAGCTTCCGTAAATACCATCAGGAAGGTTCTCTACGCCCCATTTCCCTGCAGTATCTGGTGCAATCCAGTTGTTTAGGTGACCCAACAACCATGCCCCAGAAAGTTGTGTTGCGAACGTACCGTTACGGAAACCTTCGTACCATTCGTTTGACCACGCCAGAATGCGCGCATCTAGGCCCTTATCACGAATCTGTTTGGCGACTTCAAAGGCATGAACGAAACGCTCAGAAGTGACCACCGGATTGCCGTCTTTATCGAAGTAAAGGCCTTCACCTTCCGGTACAGTGGTAAAGATAATGGCTTGAGCCACATCCGCCGCTGAAGCGATAAGCTGTACGTTTTGCTCTTTGAGCTTAACACCTGCTGCTATGTAAGAGTCCCAATCTTTAATTGCCTCTTCTACATCAATACCCGCTTTTTCAAACACATCAGTACGGTAATACATAACGCCAGGGCCTAGATCCACTGGAATACCGTACATGCCGCCGTCAGCGCCTTTACCTTGCGCCCAGGCATACGGTGCAAAACTTTCTTCAAACTTATCGGCACCGTATTTTTCAGACAGGTTAACAAGACCACCAGACGCCACAAATGGGCCGATTTTTTCAACGTCAACAACGATGACATCACCCGCACCAGAACCTGTTGCTAGGTTAGTCGTCAGCTTAGTGTGGTGATCCCCGTGGTTATTCATTAGGTAATCCACTTTGATACCTGTTTTCTTTTCAAAATCAGGCAGCAATACTTTTAAGCTGCTATCAAAATCGGGAAAGCCATCGAAACGAATTTGATTGTCTGCGGCGTGAGCGGTAGCAGCAAGTCCAAGAGCAACCGCACTAGCAAGCGCTAAGGTCTTAAATTTCATGTGTTATCCTTAATATTTTTATAGGGTATTGAGTAGGTCCTTGACCGAATTTCGTACCACCAGCCTTGGTGATAATTTGAAGTTCACGTCTCTTTTATTTTTATTGAGTTTTTGAATAGCGAGCTGTACAGCTTCTACGCTCATCTGTTCAATGGGGAAATTAATCGTGGTCAGCCCCGGAGTGAGATAACGAGCAAAAAGAATGTTGTCAAAGCCAACCAGTGATACCTGTTCTGGCACTGACCTTCCTGCTCCTTTTAACACTTCGTACGCCCCAAATGCCATGTGGTCATTCGAAGCAAATACCGCCGTAAAGTCACCTTCACGCTTGAGTAACTTCTTCATTGCACTGACACCTGTTTCTTCAGTAAAGCCCGCCTCAGAAACCAACGCTTCGTTATATTGCAAACCCGCTTCTTCCAGTGCGATTCGATACCCTTGCAGACGCCCCCGAGCATCTGACTTATCGAGTGGCCCTGTAATACAAGCGATTTGGCGGTGCCCCATTTTTAATAGATGTTGAGTCGCAAGTTTGCCCCCAAGCTCGTTATCAACATCTATACAGCTAGTTGAAATCTCAGGAATAAATCGGTTTATCAATACAATTGCTACACCCTGTTCTTCTAGAGAAATTATATAGTCATCAGTAAGCTGCTGAGCGTGCAGGACGATAGCATCGACACGACGACCTAATAAAAATTCAACTGACTCTTGCTGTCCTTGTTCGGTATTTGACCCTGCTGTGACCACAACGTGGTAGCCAAAGCGGCGAAAGTTACCTTCCAAATTGTGTAAAATTTCAGAGAAAAATGGCCCACCTAACTCTGGAACAATAATGCCAATACTGCCGGTACGACTTGATGCTAATGCCTGAGCAATTGAGTTTGGGCGATACCCCAAATGCTGAATGGCTTTTTCTACTTTTAGCTTCTTGTCATGACTGACTCTGCTAGTGCCGTTAATGACCCTAGATACAGTGGCTTGTGAAACACCTGCGTATTCAGATACATGCTTTATCGTTGCCAATGGAACCTCTAATTTTCAATCTGGGCGCGGCGCTTGAAACCGCTTACAGATGGAGTATTGAGGATTTTAGGTGTTATTTGCGTGATTTTAATCACATTGGGTGGGGTGCCAAATTGGCAATTTGATAAATATAGAGAGTACTTACAGTTTACTTTGACGCCATGAAACAGTTTCATGGCGAAAAGGATTATTCATGAGAACATTGAATTGCTAGCGTGAATCATATTGACGGCCAATGGAAATCACCATAGCTGATCGACTGGCAAGTAGAGAAGATTCAATACAATCAACAACGCAATTGTGGCAAAAGTCATGAGCATTCCTGTTTTTCTGCCCGGTAACGTGTTACTCAAAATAGCGCGAGCGTGCATCACTCTACCAATCACAAAAACGCTTCCTATCCCATGAATCCACAATAGCCCTATGCCGTTATGCTCTAACAATGCCATCAAGATTAATGTGATCGGAATGTATTCACTCGCATTACTGTGTGCACTCCGAGCGATTTTAAGTGCTTCTACATCGCCATCAGCATAGGCAATTTTATTACTCCGCCGCTGCTTAATAACCTGTGCGGATAGCCAAATCATTAAACTGGCGAGGACTGACGCATAAAGCGCTGTGATCATGAGAATGTCTCCTTTTTAAATAGAATTCACAGTGTAGGTGACAATACCGTCTCATGGTCTAGCCGCTAATAAAAAACCAATAAAAAACCCCAATAAAAATATTGGGGTTTGCGGTTAATAAGCCACCGGCACGAAACCAATCTCGCTTTATTAGCTCTAAATCTGAGTGAGATCTAAAACTGAGTTAGCTCTGAAACAGACGAAATGCAGATGGCATCGTGACGCCAATACTCAATACTGCAATCAATCAGATCACCATTTGCGTGATAGTTCACTCTCTCAATCACCATAGCGGGTGTGCCCGGTGTGGCACGTAATGCTTGCGCGACTTCTCCAACCAAGGAACGGCTGGATATTCGATACTGCGCTTTGTGGTAAATCACACCATAATGCTCTCGGTAAATGTCCGTTAGCGACAGTGAAAAATCATGCTCTAGTAATTTGGGAAACCGCTCAGGGGACATATAATGGGTCACATACACCACTGGGCGCTGATCCAAAAAACGCACTCTATCAACACGAATAACATTCGCGAAAGGGCCGAGATTGAGTAAGCTCGAAGCCTGTTTATTCGCCAGCATACTTTTGGCCGCGACGACTTCTGTTTTAGGAACTCGATTCTGGGCCAATGCCCTATTGGTAAAGTTGAGCGTTTGGGCCGGATCATAGTGCAATGGCGTCGGCGATATGAACCAGCCTCGTCGATCTTCTCGATAGATCGTGCCTTCTGACTCTAGCAATGACAACGCTTCGCGCAACGTAACACGAGTCGTATCAAACGACTCCGCCAACTTACGCTCTGAAGGTAGTTTCTGTCTTGGAGAGAGCATACCGGATGCAATCTGCTCAACAATCGCTTCTTTAATCGTTACGTACTGCACAGGTTCTCCTTGTGTCATTCACGTTCACTGCTTTTGCTCTGATTATTTCTAAGTGACTTATTACCTTAACGCTATTGACTAGCTTATGCGGTGGGCAATTGTTGACTAAACGACGGCTTTCTTAACCATGTTGTCATTAACCAAGTAAATACTAATCCAGAGACAAACCCACCAACATGCGCTGCATGATCGATGTTTGGCAAGAACAGTACACCAATACCAGAACCCAGTACAATAGCCACCAAAGCTAAGAGTTCAGAACGGTTTTTCTTTTTAATATAACCAGTCAAAAGCAAAGTGATTATTGCCCCCACTAAACCATAGTTCACGCCGGAAATACCAACACTTAATGTATGATCATGCCAAGCTATACTTGCTAATGATGAACCGAGTGCCGAGATAATAAACAGCAACACAAAATTTGGGCTACCTGTTACGGACTCAACACTTCGCCCTGCTATTCCAAGAACAAATACATTCATAATGAAATGGGCAAATCCAGCATGGACAAATACCGAACTCAATAGTCGCCAATAATCCCCCGCCAGCACTAAGTCCTTTCTTACCCCACCAAAAGAAAGCAACTCTTGTACATTGGCATTCATCGGGTCGACACCTCGGAGAATACCGACGATAAAAACAGCGATACATACATTAAGCGCCAAAGATGTTATTGGGCTGCCTGCTCTAAAGGTGACCGCTTTAAGTATCATCGAAGTGAAGTCACTTTCATCCAGTTTATCTTGCTGGTAAGACTGCAATGCCGTAGAACTTACTTTTAACATCGCAATGATAAATGCGACCATGCAAAAAGAAATGATAGAAAAAGTGGACAAGTAGTTAATAAGATCTTGATTCGAATCAACTAAACTTTCATTTCTTGGGTACAAAACAAACTGTTGTTGACCTTGTTTATTAGGGTATCTTTCCTCAATAGCCGACAGCAATCCATCGTTCAAATTTGAACTTTTTAGCAGTTCGAAATGGTCATGCTCGTAATAATTTATTTTCTCAAACTTAGCTTCAGACTCTTGAATAAACTTGTGATACAACGCCTCTTTCTCATTGTCTTCAAGCCTATTACTGATCGTTTCGCTGTATCGAATTCCATACCATATGTTCTTTTTTAAATCGATGGGCACGGCAATTGACAAAGACATATTAAAATCAACATTGTTCTTTCCCCTTACCCTAAAGTCGACACCATAAGCAGCCAAACTAGGAAATATGGGGTATCGATTGATCTTAAAAAACTTTTCATTAGACATTTCAGGAATCGAATTTTTCGTTTCAAGTTCTATCAAATCATAAGAAATTGAGGAAATTAAGGATTGCGAAATCACTAATGGAACCGCTATGGCAATCATCATTAGCATTTTTATAAAGCCAGACGATCTATCATGTTTGAATTCAAGTACTCGAAAACGTTTCCTCATAACCAACAAAATCACCAATATCGATAACGCGGCTGGCAAAAACAAATCCAAAATAATTTCATCTACGGATATGAGCGTAAATTTGATATCAACTAGCCAGCGTATGGCTGAGTAACCCACTAGCAGCATTGTAAAAGAGAGGAAAAACGGGATAAAAAGCAGTTTGAACTTAGTCATGGAGACTTTTCTCGAAACATCAAAGATTTAATATGGGAGATGAGATTAAGCAACCACTACCTTAGACTCTAGCGACTCATGGGGAAATTGCGAGTTAAATAACAAACCGGTTGATAATCCTAAGTACGATCAATACACCCCATTCGGTTTTTGGTATTGAGGCAGAAAGCTAGCCTTGTTTAGTACTGCGTCAGTCACCTCGGCGAGGATTCCTTGTTCTAATGCCCAACGATGCCAATAAAGATCGCGGGCAAAGCCGTGATTAGGCAGCAGATCCACTAAATGGCCACTCTTTAGTTTATCTTCGATCATTAAATCAGGAATCATTCCATAGCCAATGTCCAATTCCGCCATCGTAATAAACGCTTCTGGGGATCGCAGTGTATGGTAGCGCCATTGCCCTTCTTTAAGACCAAAGTGTGCTTCTAGAAAACGATGATGCATCTCATCATATTGATCAAAGATAACAGCAGGTGCCGCTTTTAGAGCTTCACTGGTTACGCCATTAAAGAAGTATCGCTCGTAAAAATCTGGGCTGGCGACACAACGGTAATTGATCTGCCCAAGATAGTCACTGCTGCACCCTTTTAATGGCATTTTCTCAGCACTGATCGCGGCTAACACCTCACCGCTGCGTAACTTTTCTAGCGTATGTTTTTCATCCCCCATCACGATATTGAGCGAGATCTCATGGGCACTCAGCACCGACCTAAGCGCAGGCAACAACCACAGTGCTAGGCTGTCATGATTACTGGCTAAACTCAGCTCAGTGACTGATAACTGTTTGTCTGGCCACCACTCTTGTTCAAGCAACTTCACTTGCTGATATAACCCCAACAATCGCTGTCCGGCTTCTGTCGGTTTCGGTGGCACCGAACGAATAAGCAGAGGCTGAGCCATGTTTTGCTCAAGCTGTTTAATTCGTTGTGAAATGGCCGATTGAGTAATGAATAGTTTCTGCGCCGCCAAATCAAAGCTGCCTAGCGAAATGACCGCGTCTAAAGCGGCAACGGCCTTGTAATCCACATTCACATTAGATCTCCTTATCAGGCATTAATTTAATTAGCGTTACTTATTTATGTTTATCGCATAATCTAGCGAAAAATCAAACATAACGGATAAAAACATGAGTACTTGGGTATGGCTACAAGGATTTGGAATGGGCGCGGCAATGATTATCCCAATTGGTGCGCAAAATGCCTTTGTATTGAATCAGGGAATTAAAAAGCAGCATCATCTAATTGTTGCGGCTATCTGTGCAATGTGTGATGCATTGTTGGTCTTTGCGGGAATATTTGGGGGCAGTAAATTACTCACCGCTTCGCCTCTGGCGTTGACTGTCATTACTTGCGCTGGCGTTTTGTTTTTGTCGTTCTATGGGCTGAGTTCGCTGCACCGAGCATGGAAATCTCAGAGTGACGCCTTCAAAGCCAACCAGAAAGTCATGTCTCGAACCATGGTCATTTCGGCGACACTGGCCGTCACTTTGCTCAACCCACACGTCTATTTAGACACCTTTGTTGTGCTCGGCTCCATTGGTGCAAGCTACGCTCAACCAGACCGCCTGCCCTTTGCACTTGGGATTGTCGCGGCTTCTTTCTTCTGGTTTTTCAGTCTATCGACGGTAGCGGCTAAAATGGCCCCAATTTTAAATAGGCCAAAAGTTCAGCGAATCATCGATCTCTTGTTTGGCGTTATCATGCTGTTTATCGCTTGGAAATTGATGCAATCTCTGTCTTAGATAAAGCCCCCCCCAGAAGAAAAGCGCTATGGTCAGTGTTCTAAATACACTACGTCGATTTATCATTGCGCTTTTCTTTGTACATGTTTTTATCTGCTTTTGACAATAAGTCATTAATCACAGTCGGGTCGGGGTTACCACTGTAACTGCAATAGCCGATACTGAGGGATAAGGGGGTCTTTTGTCCTTTCCATTGAAATGCATTCTGCTTAACGTTTATTTTTATCTTTTCAATTACTTTCTGAACATCATTTGGGATGGTCAATCGTTGTAAAATCACAATGAATTCATCCCCACCGACTCGAGAAACAAAATCTGTCGAGCGTAAGCTGTGAGTAAGCAATGATGCGATATATTTCAAGACTGCATCACCCGCTTCATGCCCTAGTGAATCATTAATGTCCTTAAACTTGTCTAAATCCATGTTTAAAATTGTGAAATGTACAGTGTTATCATTGCGAGACATCACTTTGTTCAATTCATGGAACAAGAACCGCCTATTAGGCAACTTTGTTAACTCGTCATGAAGAGATAGCTTCTGAACCCGTATGTAGTTTCTAATCAGGAACAACACTAAAATATAGATCACGCTAAATGTTGCCCAACCTAGCGCACGAAACAGAACGTTAAAGCGCTGAATACTGTCTATTTGCTCAAATCCCGTATATTTAGCAAACAAATTCCAATTGCCATTAGGCATATAGATTGGGTAACTGGCGTCATAATTGGCTAAAACCTTTTCATCACCCTCTATCAGTTGATTATTGTGGCCGGTTAAAGCAATGGTCGCGCCTTTTAAAGTGCTCAGTGCAGATTGTGCAATGAGCTTGTCGTAGTCAATCACAACACTGAGACCGCCCCAATATTCGTTGTTTTGTGGTATATCGGTAAATATTGGATATCGAGCAACCAGTGCCATCCCTCCTTGCACAAGTTCTAGTGGCCCTGCGACAAACACTTTTTTTTGCTGTTTAGCAAGTTGTACGGATCGGTATTGGTTGGGAACAGTGCGAAAATCTAATCCAATGGCTTTTTCGTTACCTTCCAAAGGGTACACATGAGAAATGATGTCATTAGGTGCGAGCCCTATATTTCGCACAAGGTTTGCTTTCGACAAGAATTGTTCCGAGACAAAACTCCAGTTGTTCATCGCAAACTGAGGATCAAGTGCAATAACAGAAGCAAAGCTGTCAGCAAGATACGTATCACGGTAGAC
Source organism: Vibrio genomosp. F10 str. 9ZD137 (assembly GCF_049974785.1). Classification (NCBI taxonomy): domain Bacteria; kingdom Pseudomonadati; phylum Pseudomonadota; class Gammaproteobacteria; order Vibrionales; family Vibrionaceae; genus Vibrio; species Vibrio genomosp. F10. The sequence continues at coordinate 11,081 of NZ_JBNGCJ010000145.1, read as the reverse complement.
ATTCGCCTCAATGCTATATCGAACCAAATCCAGTTCATGCTGAACATCTTCTCTTCCTAACTGCATTTGCTTATCAACAAAGATGCCAGTGATAAAACTGATCAGGCTATGAGAAATAAGTAGGTAGACCGCAGTCAGTAGAATTAAAGACCGTGGTTTAATCTTGTTTACCATGAAAGACTCGATACTTTGGGCCCATTATTGAATTTAGAATCCTAATTACATAGTAGACCAAAGAAACGAACCAATGAGTGCCATAAGGTATTACCCTTTTACATAAATCGGCCTATAACGCTCTATTGTTTGGTTTTACCTCGTAAAGACTGACAACGTTTGGAGCAATATTTAACCATAGGCCAATCACGCTCCCATTTTTTTCGCCAATTGAATGGTCTTTGACAAACGACACATACCTTTTTTGGCAGTTGTGATTTTTTCATCGTTTTTTGTCCAATCGCATTTATCATGATAGCGCTTCTTTCCTTAAGCATTATCAACATCCAACGCTCGTCACTACGCGAGAAATCGCATTATGGTTCATAAAAACATCGGTCTCACTCGTCATTGATCATGGGGAATAGAGTATCGGTCATTGATAATTGGTCGCTATATCCACGCGAAAAACGTATGAAGTTATTTATTCTCATGGAACTACTATACGGGGTCCTATAGTTAGAAGATGCAACTAATGAACTAACGTCTATCTTTAGGGAACTTCTGGCAGGTCTCTTTGATGAAATGCTCCATCTAGACAGAAGAATTAAGACACTAGAAAGTAAGCTCGAGGTAATTTGTGCTCAAAGTGAAGAGTGTCAGCGCCTTCTTACTATTCCCGGCATTGGTTTACTCAGCGCGACCGCTATGTTCGCGGCCATTGGAGACATTGCTGCCTTCAAAAGTGGTCGAGAATTAGCAGCGTGGTTAGGCTTAGTACCCAGGCAGCACTCGACGGGCGGCAAGCCAACATTACTCGGGATTAGTAAAAGAGGTGATACCTATCTTCGCACCTTACTCATTCACGGTGGGCGTACCGTTGTACGGGTAGCCGGCAAGCATACCGACCAGCGTAATCAATGGATAGCCAGCACAGAAATACGCCGTGGTAAAAATATTACCGCGGTAGCGGTTGCCAACAAAAATGTTCGAGTGGCTTGGGCCTTATTAAGTAATAAATCCATTTATCAAGCCAAAGCGGCTTAAACCACAACGAGCAACATTAACCTAAAATAACAAGCAACACCGTTTAACCTAATTGCGTAGATAAAACTCAAGTGATGGCATAAAAGGTAAAACCTGCATATCAGTAAGTCTGCTGGGGTCTAGGGCTCAATACGAAGCCGAAGACCTGATGAGACCGGTATGCGCGAATTCCATCAGGGCCAGAAGCGTTAAGAGCTTCACCCCAAGGCCGGATATATGGAAGCAAACCTTTCTGTTTCACGAGTCGGTTTTGTCTTGCAATACAAGGCGGACCATATATGACCCCTTTGGTTCTCTTGACAGACTCTATGCAATTTTAAAATCACATCACGCTAGTCAATGACCTCTTACCTAATTATACTTGATCAAATGTTAGATCCTGAATTCACACCGTTTCAAGGCCAAGTACACGGGCACGATTTATATCAAATCTGGACGCCGCCCGCGCCTGTCAGTCACTGGGTACATTATTTCTGGCAACTGTCTGTTCCAGTTGGGGATTTTTATTATCGGAGTGTTCCTGATAACTGCGTTGACTTGATCATTAATCTGGATCAATTGAATGACGCCGTTTTGGTTTCCCCGTTCACCTCTCCAATCATCTACCCTTTGGCAGGCCCAGCACGATACTTCGGTGTTCGGTTTCGCTTACTGGGCCAACATGCGTTACTGTCTGAACCGATTAGTGAATGGGCATCTGACAGCGATCAAACTGAAATAAAAGATCTATTTCCTGTGCAATTGATAGAACAAATTGAGCACTCTCTCTCTTTTAGCGAGTCGTTCGAACAAAAAAGCCTTCGTTTAGCAAAAGCCATCGTCAGTGCCATAGAGCGGCCAGTCATCGATCCTAGAATCCTTAAATTCATTCGCTACTGCCATCACAGTGATAACGCATTACCCTTAAGTGAATTATCGCCCAACATACTGGGTATAACCGACCGTCAATTGAGGAGGTTAACGCAGCAATATCTTGGTGTTAGCCCTAAAGCATTTTGCAAAGTCGTCCGCTTCCAGAACACTCTGAGGGCATGGCGTACAATGAAAGATAATAGAGCTTGGGCAGACTGGTATTTTGATCAATCCCACTTTTCACGAGAGTTTAAACAACTCACTGGGAGCCCACCGAATCAATTTTTGAAGATGTCCGTTTTGTACAAGAATCCCTCTCCTCAATCTTCCATTATTCTCCCTGACAACGCACAAACATAATAAAGGAGATAAGTATGATTGAATTTAGCGCGATGTTCCCAGTCATGGTAGCGGTAGATTTAGAGAAGATAAAAACCTTCTATGAGACATTTTTTGGCTTTCAGTCCGTTTACTATCAACAAGATTTTTACCTTCATTTAGTGTCAATGGACACAGGGGTTCAACTTGGCTTTTTGGTTCCTGATCATCCAAGCCAACCTGAGTTCCTTCACCGTCTATTTGATCCACAAGGCTACGTCATTAGCTTGGAAGTACCCAACGCGGTTGCCGCCTATGGACAAGCACAAAGCTTGAATATGACGTTCTCAATGCCATTGAAGGAAGAAGAATGGGGCCAAATTCATTTTATGGTTGAAGACCCTGCCGGTATTAATATCGACATAGTTCAGCACAAAGCGGATACTGAATAATTCCGTCTAGCCAATAAAGAAACAGGGTATGTAAGAACATACCCTGTTTAGTGTTGTAGCCGATTTATGCGGTTATTTCAGCTTATAGAATACGGTCGCAAGCGGCGGTATACGTAATGAAAGTGATTGTGATAACCCTTCACTTTCCACCGTTTGAGTTGCCGCAGTGTCGAACACATGATAATCACTGCCATTGTAGTGTGCGTTATCAGTATTCAATAACAACTCATACTCACCAGGTACTGGCATACCTAATACGAACTCGTCTTGTGGAACTGGTGTAAAGTTAGTGACAACGAGAACACGTTCACCTTGTTCGCTGATTCGCTCATGAGCCAAAATACTCACGTCTGCCGCATCTTGTAAACGCCATTCAAATCCACGAGGGTCACTGTCTAACTCATGCAGCGCGAGTTCGTTTCGGTACATCTTATTCAGATCACGCGTTAAGTTTTGAACCCCTTTATGACGGTCAAACTCGAGTAAGAACCATTGCAATTGATCGTCATGATTCCATTCGGCAGTTTGACCTATTTCAGCCCCCATGAAGTTCAGCTTTTTACCCGGCTGGCCATACATGTAGCCCATGTAAGCGCGAAGGTTTGCGGTTTTTTGCCACTCATCACCTGGCATTTTATCGTGTATCGACCCTTTGCCGTACACCACTTCATCATGAGAAAGTGACAATACGTAGTTTTCACTGTGTGCATACACTAATGGAAAGGTGATGGTATCGTGGTGATATTGACGGTGAATAGGATCTTCTTTGATGTACGCTAGGCTATCGTGCATCCAACCCATGTTCCACTTAAAGCCAAAACCTAAACCGCCCATGAAGGTCGGTGCTGATACACCAGGAAAAGCGGTCGATTCTTCCGCAATCGTCATCGCATTCGGAAAGTGCTTATACACTTCTTCGTTCATCCACTTCAGCGTGGCGATGGCATCGTAGTTTTCATTACCACCGTCGACATTCGGCACCCATTGGTCATGACTGCGCGAGTAATCGAGATAGAGCATCGAAGCCACAGCATCGACTCGGATACCATCAATATGGAACTGTTCAAACCAATACAACGCATTTGAGACTAAGAAGCGACGAACGTGTTCACGGCCTAAATCATAGATGTACGAGCTCCAATCTTGATGCCAGCCACGACGAGGATCAGGATCGTGGAACAGTGGCGTACCATCGAAGTTTGCTAAACCATGGTCATCGGATGGAAAGTGCGCAGGCACCCAATCGAGAACCACGCCCAAACCGGCTTGGTGGCACTGATCAACAAAATATTTGAAATCGTCCGGTGTACCAAAGCGGCTCGTCGGCGCAAATAAACCGATCGGTTGGTAGCCCCAAGAACCATAAAATGGATGCTCAGAAACAGGCATGAGTTCTATGTGGGTGTAACCAAGATCAACCAAATACGGGACAAGCTCAGCGGCAAGGTCACGATAGTTTAAGAAGTTACCATGCTGATCTCGCTTCCAAGAGCCGGCATGAAGCTCGTAAAAAGAGAGGGCTTCACGGCGCTTTTCAGTGACAGGTCGACTCTGCCATTTTGTATCTTGCCAGTCGTAGCGATCATGATTATAAGTGACCGACGAAAACGATGGATGTTGCTCGCTATAAAAGCCCCAAGGATCGGCTTTATGCGGTAAGCCTTCCCCTTCTGGGCCTTTCATTTCAAATTTGTACTGGGCACCTTCTTCTAGGCCAGGTATGAATATTCCCCATATCCCGTAATCTAAGCGCTGCATAGGGTGACGACGTCCGTCCCATGAGTTGAAGTTACCAATCAGGCTACAGGCTGAAGCATGAGGTGCGTAAACAAGAAAACGCGTACCCGAAATGGACTTTCCATCTCGTTCTAAGGTGACAAATTGAGCCCCCATTTGGTGATACATTTGTTTCGGGTTATGCAATTCGTCGTAGCCAGCGTATAAAGCGTGGTATTGATATGGGTCGTCAATTAACTGCTCGGTACCAGACCAATTAACCGCCAGTTTGTAGTGGGTAAAACGAAGGTCACGCGACTGTTTCAGCACAAAACCAGAAGAATCTTCGCGAGTCAGCGGAATTCTCTCTTCGCCTTCAATCACTAACTCTACACCATCGGCATCTGGCATCCATACGCGCAATGCACCTTGTTTTTCAGGCAAATACGGCCCAATAAATGAGAAGGGATCGGCAAACGCAGCTTGTGAAAGTTGGGTGTACACTTGTGTAATTTTATTAAGCCCTGTTTGTTTCAATGTAAGTTCTCCTAACCTAACTTTCGACAATCGATTTCTTATATAAGTACCCGCTGCTGAATGATCGTTTCTATATAATAAATTTTTATATAAATTAGCAACTTGTTAACTAAAAAAGCCTACTAGTCAGCAGGCTTAATAATTAGTGGATGTAGTTTACCGAACTTAAGCCTCTTTTAGAGTGACCAAGTTTATACTTTTCTATGCGACTGGTATCAATGGCCGCTTTATCGGTTCTATTGATCGCTTTACCCTGCTTTAGAACGAACTTCAGTCAAACGCTTAGTAATACGGTTAACACTTTCGCGAGCAAATATTTCATCCAGATTCATTGACAATTTACGACGCCAGTTAGGGTATTCATTGACCGTGCCTGGTATATTCACTGGCTGGTCCATTTCTAACCAATCTTCAAGTTGTACACTCAGCAAAGAAGATGAGCCCGCGGCAACGTGTAAATGAAGCGCTTCGCTTAAGTACGAATCCATCGGCACTTGAGAGGCATCACGACCCACGCCTTCTGGTAAATATCCATGCCATGCTACTGAATCCAAAATACCCTGTTTACAGACCAAACGATCTTGATACAGGCTTTCGAGTTGCTGCTCGTCTGGGTACAAACCAATGTCATGGCCCATTTTTAGATCATCACAGTGCCAGAAGCCACGGAGTGTCGGCATATCGTGCGTACATAACGCTGACATAGATTGTTCAGCGTAATGTGCCGGTGAAATAAAACCACCGTCTTCCTTTGATGTCTCAAAGAAAAATACCTTGTAAGAGTTCACACCCGCATCACGCAAAATATCAACAATCTCATCGGGTACCGTACCCAAGTCTTCACCTATCACACTGCATTGCTGACGGTGCGATTCAAGCGCCAGTATCGCTAGCATGTCTTGAACAGGGTAATAGATGTAAGCGCCTTTCGTCGCATCTTGACCTTTCGGAATCCACCATAAACGCAGCAATCCTAATACGTGATCAATGCGCAGTGAGCCACAGTGTTTCATATTGGCACGAAGCAAGTTGATGTACGCTCGATATCCGGTCTCTTTTAGTACTTGAGGGTTCAGCGGTGGTAATCCCCAGTTTTGACCAAGTGGGCCTAATACGTCTGGTGGCGCGCCAATGCTTGCATCAAGCACTAAGCTGCCGTCATCTGCCCAAGTTTCTGAGCCTGAATCTGCCACACCGACAGCAAGGTCTCGGTATAGGCCAACCGCCATCCCTTTTTCTTCTGCCAGTGTCTGTGCTTCATTGATTTGCGTGTCAGCAATCCACTGCAGGTACATATAAAGGTGCACACTGTCTTGGTTATCTTTAATGTATTTTTGCACCGCAGGGCTATCAAACTTGCGGAACTCTTCAGGGAAAACAGGCCATCCCCAAACACTAGAATCTTGTTTATGCAGCTCAATATGCAGAGCATCAAACGCCGCCTGATGGATTAGGCTATCACCACCTTGTTCAACAAACGCCAAGAATGCTTGCGCACGTTCGCTGTTTTTATCTAGGTGCCGAGATTTAAATTCTGCATAAAGCATTGGCAATACGCGATTTTTTAGCTCAGCCACTTCTGTATAGTTCACCCAGTGTGAATCTCGAGCCTGCTGTAAACGCTGCTGAAATTCAGCACTTCCAACCGTCTGTTGCGCTTTAGCGCTGAGTGCAAACTCAGGCACTGAGCTCACATCAATGTATAAAATGTTGAGCCAACGACGAGAGGATGGGCTGTATGGGCTTGCCCCTTCTGGGTTCGCTGGAAAAAGAGAATGAATTGGGTTAAGACCGACAAAGTCACCGCCGCGAGAAGCGATATCAGCGACAAGCTGTTTTAGATCACCAAAATCACCAATGCCCCAATTGTGAGAAGTACGCAATGTGTAAAGCTGAATACTTGGTCCCCACATTTTCTTGCCGTCATTCATTTTAGGCTGTTTGAAACACGACTGAGGAGTGAGAATCAACGACATCACATACGGTGTTTTACGACGCTTTCTCGAAACAATAAGAGTGTGGTAGCCCCACTCAAGATCGTTGGGTAAGGTAAATACTAAAGGGCCACCCTCTTTTCGCTCATCTCTAACAATCTGAGATTGAAGATAGCCTTCAAGTACCTGGCCTTGCTCTGTTTCCAAACGCCAACTGAATTCACTCTCTCTGGCGCTCGCGCCAAGGTTAAGTTCCACTTCAATCGCTTCCCCATCACGAATAACCATGACGGGTTCAAGTACAGATTTCTTGTGCTTTTTCTCTGCAGAACTTAGTAATGCTGCGTCATTGCGTGTGTCGTACCCTAGCGAGCCTAATAAATGTAAAAGAGTGTCATCTTCTACTTTTGCTTCTTCTCCCCAAGCACTGATATAGCTATCAGCGAGTCGAGCCATTTCGGCGACTTGTTGTAATGCTGTTTGATCTGTCATCGCTCTCTCCGAAGGTTATTATTACCTTCACAACGTCGGGTTTTATTGATTGTAATAGATAACGCATTGCCTAATACGAATGAAGCCAAGGCGATCGAGACCTAAAATAAGGTACGCCTTGGCTATTATTTGGACGTATTACCGCTTAACCGCTTCCAATTTCCAGATGTTGTTCACGTAGTCGCGGATTGAGCGGTCTGAGGTGAACTTACCAACCAGTGCAGTGTTAAGAATCGCCTTCTGAGCCCAACCTGCTTGGTCTTTGTACTGTTTGCCCATGTCTTCATGTGCTTGCACGTAAGAGGCGAAATCAGCAAGACATAAATATGGGTCACCGCCGTCTAACAAGCTATCAAACGTTGCACGTAGAAGGCCTGGTTGACCCGGAGTGAACTCATCGCCAGTCAATAGGTCTAGAGATGCTTTCAGTAGTGGGTCTGCATTGTAGTAGTCGTATGGGTTGTAACCCTGAGCTTTCAGTGCTTGAACACCATCCACTTCTAGGCCGAAGATGTAGATATTTTCATCACCCACTTCTTCACGAATCTCAACGTTTGCACCATCCATCGTACCGATAGTTAGCGCGCCGTTTAGCGCCATCTTCATGTTGCCCGTACCCGATGCTTCTTTACCCGCTAATGAGATTTGCTGAGAAACGTCTGCTGCAGGGATGATGATTTCAGCCATGCTGACACGGTAGTCAGGGATGAAGACCACTTTAAGCTTGTTGCCGATGCGAGGGTCGTTATTGATCTTCTCTGCAATCTTGTTCACCGCGAAGATGATCTCTTTCGCTAGGTGGTAACCCGGTGCTGCTTTCGCTGCGAAGAAACATACGCGTGGCTCACACTCGAAACCAGGTTCGTTAAGAATACGGTGGTACAGAGAGAGAATGTGTAGCAAATCTAGGTGCTGACGCTTGTATTCGTGAAGACGCTTGATTTGAACGTCAAAGATAGCGTTCGTATCTAGCTTGATACCCATGTTCTCTTGAACCCAATCAGCTAGGCGCTGTTTGTTTTCTTTCTTAACAGCCATGAATTCTTTTTGGAATTTCGCGTCTGTTGCAAACTTAGCGATGCCTTCTAGCTGCTCAAGTTTTGCAGGCCACTCAGCGCCGATCTTACCTGTGATTAGCGTAGATAGACCTGGGTTACAGAACTTCAACCAACGACGTGGCGTGATGCCGTTCGTTACGTTAGTCAGTTTGCCTGGGAAGATTTCGTTGAACTCAGGGAACAAGTCTTTCTTAACCAGTTGTGAGTGAAGCGCAGCTACACCGTTGACTTTGTAAGAACCAATCACACATAGGTTTGCCATGCGAACCATGCGGTGGAAACCTTCTTGGATGATAGAAAGCTTCGCTTGCTTCTCACCGTCACCAGGCCACATCTTGCGAACTTCTTGCATGAAGCGGTGGTTGATTTCAAAAATGATTTCCATGTGGCGTGGAAGAAGACGGTTGATCAGTGATTCAGACCAAGTTTCTAGTGCTTCTGGAAGCAACGTGTGGTTCGTGTATGCGAACGTATGTGCACTGATTTCCCATGCTTGATCCCAAGATAGACCTTTCTCGTCAATCAAGATGCGCATTAGCTCAGGAATCGCAATCGTTGGGTGCGTATCGTTCAGTTGAATCGTTTCTTGCTTAGGCAAATCTTCTAGAGAGAAACCTGCTGCTTCGTGACGACGTAGAATATCGCGAACAGACGCTGCTGAGTGGAAGTACTGCTGCATTAGACGCAGAGTCTTACCTTTCTCGTGGTTGTCGTTCGGGTAAAGAACCTTAGTGATGTTACCTGCATCGATTAGCGAGTGTTGCGCTTCGAAGTAGTCACCGTTGTTAAAGCTTGCGAGTGAGAATGGTGCAATTGCCTGACATTCCCAAAGGCGCAGCGGGTAAACCGTGTTTGACTCGTAACCTACGATAGGTAGATCCCAAGGCATTGCTTTTACTTCCATACCTGGAACCCAAGTACGAACTTCTTTACCGTCAACGAATTCAACGTCTACATGACCGTAAAAACCAATGTGTTGTGCTAGTTCTGGACGAGCTACTTCCCATGGGTAACCTTCAACACCACGCCATGCGTCAGGTGCTTCTTGCTGACGACCGTCTTGGAAAGACTGTTTGAATAGACCGTATTCGTAGTGAAGACCGTAGCCTACTGTTGGGTATTCTTGAGCGGCACAAGAATCCATAAAACAAGCGGCTAAACGCCCAAGACCACCATTACCTAGTGATGGGTCGCGCTCTTCTTCTAGAAGATCAGTTAGGTTTTGACCTAGCTCTTCCATCGCGTGAGTGATTTGCTCGTACAGACCCATGCTGATCAGGTTGTTGCCTGTTAAACGGCCAATCAGAAACTCTAATGAAAGGTAGTTAACGCTCTTCGCGTTCTTAATTTTTTCATCATTTTCAGTTTCTAGCAGGTCAAAAGTCGTTAGCTCTGCAAGAGCACGGCCCATTGCCAGGTACCATGCACGGCTATCTGCATTTTCAATTGTTGTTGCGTAGGTTGCAGATAAATGTTTCTTAACGCTCTCTTGGAACGACACTTTATCGAAAGTTTTTTGCTGAGTTGGTTTCATTTCAGAAATCTCGCTTTTAATAGTTCTAATTCATCTGTGACATATCGTGCATCTACACAGTATTCTAAACATCCTCCTAGATATTATGATGAAGAGGAGGAGAGGTTAGGGCGTAGAGGGCGTACCCCACTATGAGCGGTGATCTAAATCTCAATAATCGCTGTGCATGACAAATCAGCCGTGATTCACCTCACACACCCTAGCTGTTTACCCTACTCTGTATTCATTAAAAAAGTATCAACCCGAGTTTCACTATTGATACAAAATGAGAAATAGTTCTCATAGTTTCTCCTCGAATGATGCAAGTTTCATGATTTTTCGTACAAGTTACATTTACATGACACATCAAAATCGAACAATTAGTGATTCGCATCACATTTACAGGGCGTAGTGGTAAATTTGAAGCGATCCCCTTAAAAAAACGGGGTGGGATCAATAACGGTCATTGATGAGTTCCAGTAGTATCCAACCTATCGGCTCCATAACCATCATGACAACGGATTAGAAATATGTGGATTCCATCGAAATTAACTCGACCTGGTCGACTTCATAATGCGATTGTTCGCCCTAGAGTCCTTGACCTATTACAGCAAGCCCCTTGCTATAAGTTGGTTCTTTTTCGTTCGCCTGCTGGCTACGGGAAAACCACCATGGCTTCTCAATGGCTATCCGACAAATCTCATGTTGGTTGGTACAGCATTGATGAAAGTGATAACGATCCGTTTCGCTTCATCAACTATCTTTTACAAGCTCTCAACAAAAGCACCAATAACGCTTGCCCAAATGCGCAAACCTTAGCAGAGAAACGCCAGTTTTCTTCTCTTCACTCCCTCTTTAGCGAAGTCTTTGCCGAACTTTCAAATTTTCACCAAGAATGCTACGTCGTACTCGATGACTACCACCTGATCTCGGATGATGAAATCCATGAAGCAATGCGGTTTTTCCTTAAGCATATGCCTGAGAACCTTACGCTTGTGGTGACAAGCCG
>NZ_JBNGCJ010000144.1:0-225 GCF_049974785.1 Vibrio genomosp. F10 str. 9ZD137 | reverse complement strand
CCGCTCTTCCGATCTGAAAGCAAAACAAGCTGAAGCGCAGAAATCAAGTGAACCCGACAATACCGAAATGACCCGTCTTAGAGCGGAACGTAAGAAACTCGCTCGTGAACGAAAAGCGTTAGATCAGACTTCAGATCAGCAACCCACGCAGGCAGAAACCGATCCGAAAAAAGCGGCTGTCGCTGCGGCTATCGAGAGAGCCAAAGCACGCAAAGCACAACAAGC
>NZ_JBNGCJ010000143.1:0-255 GCF_049974785.1 Vibrio genomosp. F10 str. 9ZD137 | reverse complement strand
AACCTTGTGTATCTCAGCGATGCTGTCGGTGGGAGAAGGAATTCGTCAAAGTGTGCTTAAAACAGCACAAAATGGCAATGGTAATTTAATTTATCTTTCAGGGGGAATAGCTACGGTTGATCATGGTTCTTTTCATAAAGGTAAAGCCCTGAAGCTAACAATAGAGGATTCGAAAGTAATACAGGCTCTACCTGGCGTCAAAACGGTGGGCCCGACAGCTGTGTGGGATGAACGGAGATCGGGAGAGCGGTTCAG
>NZ_JBNGCJ010000142.1:0-605 GCF_049974785.1 Vibrio genomosp. F10 str. 9ZD137 | reverse complement strand
GCTCACACCTTAATGCGGCGTTATACAAATGAGGTAACTATGAGAATCGATGTCCAGTATATATCAAACTTACTTAGCGTATTCTTAGATTCAGAGAAGGCTCACATTACCTTATCTGAATTTGAGAGCGCTGGTGTGAAAATCTATACAGAGGACCGTAAAGGGTTAGATGAGAAATTCATTTTTCACGCCCAACTGTTAGTTGAAAATGGTTTAGTTAGTGACAAAGACCTTCGTTCTGAGTCGCTGAATACTTTTGGTATTTCATACAATAAGTCTGGCGGAATCATCGTTGAAAGAGATGTGCGTTTAACTCAAAAGGGTCATGATTTCGCTAGTGCATTGAACAATAAGGAAGTGTTAGAGAAGCTAAAGACCGAACTAACAAACGCTCCCTTCCGAGTATTGTTTGATGGCAGCCAAAAATTACTAGAGCATTACTTAACTAAAAAACTGGATGCATTGTTGGCGTAAATTTGTATAACAAAGCGTTCAAGACGGATTCCCAACGCTTGGCCATTTCGGCTTACTTCGATTTAAGTGTTTATGTCACAATGGGTTAGGTCGGGTGGTTGCGTTGTTCACCACTTAACGCGGCGTTAGGC
>NZ_JBNGCJ010000141.1:0-2696 GCF_049974785.1 Vibrio genomosp. F10 str. 9ZD137 | reverse complement strand
TGCGAACAATATAAAGTGGATGTATTGTTTTCAGCACCGACAGCGTTTCGTGCAATAAAAAAGGAAGATTCGGAAGGCGCATTACTGACACAGTTTGATCTCTCTAACTTGAAAGCGGTGTTCATGGCTGGTGAGCGTTTAGACCCGCCAACACTTGAGTGGGTGCAATCTAAAACAAATAAACCGGTGATCGATCACTGGTGGCAAACAGAAACTGGGTGGGCGATAGCGAGTAACCCGACAGGCATTGAAAGAATGCCGATTAAAGCAGGGTCTGCGACAAAAGCGGTGCCAGGCTATCAGGTAGAAATACTCAATGAAGTCGGCGAGTCACTGCCAGAAAACCAGCAAGGCTTTGTCGCATTGAAGCGCCCATTACCACCAGGCTGTTTGCCGACGGTATGGCGTAATCATGATCGTTTTGAAAGTGGCTATTTGAGTCAGTTCCCTGGCTACTATGTGTCTGGTGACGGTGGCTATTTGGATGAAGAGGGCTACTTATACATTATGGGCCGGATAGATGATGTCATTAATGTCGCGGGGCATCGCCTATCGACCGGAGAAATGGAAGAGATTGTTGGAGGCCATCCTGCGATTGCTGAGTGTGCCGTTGTTGGTATTCATGATGAGCTTAAAGGTCAGCTACCCCTTGGTTTAGTGGTATTGAAAGACGGTGTGAAAATCGATGATCTCGCATTGGAGGGAGAGCTCGTTGGTAAAGTTCGTAACGAAATTGGTGCGGTTGCATGTTTCAAACACGCGTTAGTGGTTGAGCGATTACCAAAAACGCGTTCAGGTAAAATTTTACGTCGAGTTATTAGGCAGATTGCAGACGGAGAGCAATATACGGTGCCATCAACGATCGATGATCCGGGTAGCCTCGCTGAAATCGAACGAGTGCTGAGTGAAACTTAGATAAATACAGCTACTCTGAATTTTGTTTTGAGAGCAGGTGTGTGACAAACGCAGTAATCCAAATTAAGCCCCGATAATAAGGGGCTTTTTCGTGTAAGTTTCTATACAATCTCAATTATTCATACTTTATTTGTGTCGCGAAAATAACATGACTCCAATTTTGTTCTCTGCAGCCAAATCATCAGACCTAGAACAATTGAATCGGTTGATGTTTGGGCTACACCATGAACACCATCAATCGTGCCCTGATTTTTTTAAAACAGCCCGTGAAATCGAACAGGAAAAAAGCATAGCTCGCTACTTAGATGACCCAGAATGCCTGGTATTTGTGGCTAAAGATAAGCAGGATGTCGTCGGCTTTATTACCGGGCATTTTTGCGAACTGGTGTCGAGTGTCAGTAAACCTATTCAGATGGGCAGTGTGGATGAGCTTTATGTTCTGCCCCAATATAGGCAGAGAAAGATTGCTCATCAACTTTGTGAAACACTGAATCAACGCTTTAAAGAATATGGAGTGGTTCAGATATTTGTTGAAGTTTGGGATTTTAACGCGACGGCATTAGAGTTTTATAACAAGCTTGGGTTCGAGCACCATATTCATTGGTTACGTAAAGCAATATGAATGGTCTCACAATATTTTATATGGAAGGTTTTTAACGTGATTAAGCGGATACTGTTGCTTGTCTTAAGCAGTTTTGCACTATTTTTTTCAACGCTATTAATAGCTCAAGAGTCTTTTGCTCAAGAATCAATAATTCAGAAATCAGTGACTCAAGAAATGCCAGACTCAATTCGTGGTGCTCTTTGTATGGTCAAAGCGAACGAGAAGGTTGTTCTAGTTAATGAAATATTAACCCAACAGATTTCTTTACCTGGCGGAACCATCGATCCAGGAGAACCACCAAGCTTAACGGCTCAAAGAGAAACCTGGGAAGAAACAGGTCTGGTCGTAACGGTCGGTGATGTACTGGGTTATACCAATACAGCGGTTATTTATGATTGTATCTCAGATTCAGAAATCATCGCTTATGAATACAATAACGAGCTCGACGGTAATACGATGCCAATTTGGTTCGCACCACATTACGGGATTGAAGTATCAAGTGCCATGTTATTGCTACCAGAGTTGTTACCCAATGAAAGATACCGCTACCCAGAGCAATGGAATGACATCAAAGCGATGCACCAACATGCAACGGATCAATCCGTTACCTTTGTCAGTGAACTCATAAAGGCGGCGCCTGAGCTGAACCAGTCTCAACTGCACTGGATTGTGAGTATGCAACAATCCGTCGCCTCATTGCCGAGCGTAATATTAGCTGCAATTGAACTGGGTAATGGGTTATTAAACCAACTAACCAAACCTTGGTTGCTACTGATCATTTTGCCTATTTTGTATTGGCGATTTGGAAAAGAATTTAACTACAAAGTTTTCTTTGCAATCACGGCCACTTCCTTGCTGTGCTTGGTTGCACAGCAAGGCTTTGCGATTCCTAGACCACATGCTTATATTCCGGCTATCGATATGTACCATAGCTATGGCTTTGGTTTTCCGAGCTTACCGATTGCTATTTGGTTTTGTATTGCGGGGTTGGTGTACAAACAGATTGATGATGAGTTAAAACAACGCTTTGTTATTGGGTTCCTATCGTTGGTTCTGGTAGTGGGCTTATCTCAGTTCTACAGCGGAAGTGCGTTTATTTGGGACATGCTGATTGGAGCGCTACTGGGAATTCTTGTTGCGTGGCATATCATCCGATTGGAAAGCAAGCCAGATGTCG
>NZ_JBNGCJ010000140.1:0-203 GCF_049974785.1 Vibrio genomosp. F10 str. 9ZD137 | reverse complement strand
CGGTGACGGGGTTAACCTCGTATTAGGTGGTAAAGGTGGCGATACCATAACAACAGGCATCGGCAACGATGTCGTCATTGGTGATAATGGTCAGGTTGATTATGTTGATGGTGTTGCTCGCATACTGCAAAGCACAGACAGCCAAAACTCAACAACAGGTGACGATGTCATTGTTATTGGGGCAGGAAACGACCGAGTCATCG
>NZ_JBNGCJ010000139.1:0-5430 GCF_049974785.1 Vibrio genomosp. F10 str. 9ZD137 | reverse complement strand
AGGTCGATACGCAGTGATATACCAAGCATCGTAGACATACGCGCGATCCACCCATTGTTGACCATCAATAAGAACCGCTTGCTTAACCTCCTCGGATACCCTTGTACCAATCGCTCTACCTACTTCAGTATCGCTGTCTAAAGGCACGTTGGTACTAACCCTCACATCATCAAGAAATACCGTTACCGTTCCTTTGGGGCGTCGACTGTCTAGTGTGTCGTTTGGATAGATAAGCTCTCTAATCTGGTCAACAAGAATGGTGCTATTGTTCAGTAACAGTCCCCCATCAAGATACCCAACGAGTTGATTATTGGAGTCTAGAATCGGAAGAATTGAACGACTTACCAACCCATCGGTTTTTATTTGACTCGATTCACCTATTTCACTTAATTCGACTAAGGGGATTTGCGCGTACAGGCTCAGATCACTCCCGAATGCTTCAAGCTGCTGTTGAGAGAAGCGGTCGAAAAAGGTGTGAGCAGTAGGAAGAACACCTGACTGCGATTGAATTGGAAAGATCTTTTTATCGAGCTCCTGTTGAGTTGATGATTTGGGAAACAGGTTCTTATTATTTGGGGAATCAGCAGCAGAATCGATCGGATAAAACGCGAGAAAATCGAGATCATAGCGATATCTTTGTGATTCGACCCATGACGTAAATTGTTCAGATGTAAAGTGACCATTTGAGTGCGTTTTATTCAGACCAATACGAAAATCGTAGGATTGAGAAAGTGACTCAATGGCCTTAGCTTGCTTTTGTTGAAGCAATGCGATGCTATTGTTTGCCACCCCTAGCCGTTCTGACACATCAACTAATGCGGCATTCCATGTGTAAGTAATAGACCAGTAAATCGTAATACCAATCAAGGAGATGAGCGTAAGAACAATGGGCGCAGAAGTGAGGATTAGCAGTCGATAGCGCACCATTGAATTAAATCGATAACGCCACTTCCCCAAGATATCCCGCCGAGTGCTATGCGTTGCTCTTGAAGAAGCGTCATTATTTTTCAAGTTCAGTTTCCTCTGTGAGCCATTCTTTGAATTTTCGCTCGAGTGTTTTCCTAGCCACCCCTAACTCACGTGCCGCCGCCGATTTATTGCCATCATATCGATCGACAATTTTGAGTATGTGGGCTCTTTCTACTTGTTTTAAAGACCAGGAATCTGGGTAACCGCTTTGACTGCCAGGACCTGTTGGTGAACTTCCATCCGTGCTGATTAATTCGGATTGTTCAGCTTCCACGTTCATCGGATGAACCGTCTCACCATTTGACTCACGCCAATAGTGAGCGGGAGGCTTGCCAAGTAAAATGCACCGCTCAATCAGGTTTTTTAGCTCTCGTATATTGCCTGGCCAGTTGTAATCGTTAAGTGCTGAAATATCTTCATAGGCCCAATTTGGTGTGGGCATGCTTAATTCACTGGTAAGCATTTTTGTAAAGTGAGGCACCAACTCTTTTAGGTCTGATTTCCTTTCTCTTAAAGGAGGAACGCTAATTTTTAGTACATTAAGGCGATAATAGAGGTCTGATCGAAATAACCCGTTTTTTACTTCCATTTCAAGATCACGGTTGGTTGCCGCAACGATACGAACATCAACGTTGACTTCTCTTTCGCTGCCCACGGGTCGAATCGTCCTTTGTTCAAGCACGCGCAGCAACGACGCCTGCATAGTCAAAGGCATCTCACCGATTTCATCTAAAAACAATGTGCCCGCGTTAGCTACCCTAAATAGTCCTTCTTTGCTTTTCTTTGCGCCCGTGAATGCGCCAGAAGTGTGCCCAAACAGCTCACTGGCAAGTAGATCGGGTGTCATCGCGCCACAATTGATAGGAATAAAAGGCCCTGAGCGTTCACTGGCTTCATGAACTCCTCTTGCCACCAACTCTTTTCCAGTGCCTGATTCTCCTTCAATTAGCACCGATCCTTTTGATGGCGCAAACATCGCGATCATCTGTTTTAATTGCTGAGTTTTGCTGGAGTGGCCAATAATGCTCGTTGCGCAATGACGCAGCACATCACGCTGCAGTGCGTATTGCATCCTTTGGGCAAGTTTCTTTTCCATGCATCGCTGAACAGCTTGAAGCATCTGCTCTAGATTAAAAGGTTTAAGGATGAAATCACTAGCACCAAGCTTTAGTGCTTTAATAGCGGTTTCAAGATCCGCATACCCTGTCATAAATATCACGTCGCAACGTTTGTCGGAATCGCTGAACGCTTCATGCCAATCAACACCGGATCGACCAGGTAAATTAATATCTAATACAATGAGGTCAAAATGATGTTCTGACCGAATCCCCTCTGCTTCTTCAATGCTGGCAGCGCACTGCACTGTCGAAAACCATTTACTTAACGCTTTTTTTAATATGGTTTGCATTCCAATTTCATCATCTACAACTAGAACTGAAAACGCACCGTATTTTTGATTATTGTTTGCATTGAGTAAGGACGACATAAGTATCTCGTGTATGAACAAAAAGTTACATCCGATTGTAGCAATGTTTTTCGATCCGACTGTGACTTATGTGCGACATTTTGTCCTTTCTCTCTCATAAGTTAATATTTATCTCGTTATTCTCATGTTTTTAATTGCAATAGCCTTGTATTTCAATAGATTACAAGTTGGCATTTGATTTGCTTAATAGGCATAACTTTTAAACCTATTTATGCATTTTATTATTCAACGGAATTATTAATATGGACTTCGCTCGTTCGGCTTTAATCACTGTGTCACTTGGCTTATTCAGTTTTACTTCTTACGCGGCTAACCAAGAGTTACCTCACGTTCGCTTAGCAACCACGACCAGCACATATCATTCTGGGTTACTCAATCATTTGTTACCTGAATTTGAAAAAGATACCGGTTATAAAGTGGATGTGATTGCTGCGGGAACAGGTAAATCCTTGAGAATGGGCGAAAATGGTGACGTTGATCTAGTCATGACCCACGCACCTAAAGCAGAAGCGACTTTTGTATCCTTAGGCTACGGTGTTCAGCCGAGAAAGTTGATGTATAACGATTTTGTGATTGTCGGACCTAAAGACGATCCCGCTAATATCGTCGGTGAAAACACCGTTCTTACCGCTTTTGAAAAAATAGCTCAGAAAAATGCGACGTTTATTTCCCGTGGCGACGACTCTGGCACTCACAAAAAAGAAATGGGCCTATGGGAACAAAGCAAGATCGACCCTAATTTCGGTGGGTATCGCTCTGTTGGACAAGGAATGGGGCCAACGTTAAACATGGCCGCTGAGATGCAAGGTTATACCATGACCGATAGGGGTACTTGGCTGGCTTACAACAACAAACTGGATCTCACCCTGCTTTTCCAAGGCGATAAAAAGTTATTTAATCCTTACCAGGTTATTCTGGTTAACCCAGAGCGCTACCCAAGCATTAATTATCAAGGGGCTAAGGTTTTAAGTGATTGGTTAGTCGCCGAAAAAGGACAAGCGCTGATCAATCAGTTCAAGCTCAATGGCAAGCAGCTGTTTGTCTCTAACGCGGCTGAATAGTAAAAACCTTAACCCAATAAAGTAATGCAAACCCCATTCTTCGCTGAAACGAAAACGGTCGTATTTAAACGAAAACAACTTTTTTAGCGAAGAAACTTTTTAGGCGAAGCGTCTTGGGATTTCAATAATGAAGAGAACAATAACCTCATGAGCCTTTGGCAAACAACGTTAGATGCGTTAGCGCTTTTATTCAGTCTTGATCATGAACTGTGGGAAATCGTAGCGGTATCGTTTAGCGTCTCATTGTCAGCGATCTCTGTGGTGTTACTTCCTGCTATCGTATGTGCGTTTGTTCTCGCGTACAGTGAATTTCCTGGTAAATGGTTTTTATTGTCTCTTATCAACACGCTTCAGGCTATCCCAACGGTCGTTATTGGGTTGCTCCTATATATGATGCTCTCACGAGCGGGGCCATTGGGAGATTTACAGCTCCTTTTTAGTCAAAAAGCGATGATTGTCGGACAGATGTTGATCTGTTTTCCCGTTCTGGTTTCAATGATGCACGGTTCATTACAATCGAGTGATAGACGCTCAGTTGAAACCGCCGTAACGCTCGGTGTATCACTCTACCGAGTCGCATTGACGGTCACATGGGAATTAAGGTTTCCACTAATGGCTGCTGTTGTTGCGGCGTTTTCTAGAATTGTCACTGAGGTCGGCTGCTCAATGATGGTTGGGGGAAATATTATGGGGCTGACTCGAAACATCCCCACCGCCATAGCAATGGAAAGTCACAAAGGCGCGTTTGCACAGGGTGTGGCTCTTGGTATTGTGCTATTAACGCTCGCATTGGCGCTTAATTCGGCAATGTCGATGATGCGTGGCAAAGGCTATTTACGGACCTAATGGAGGAGGTATGACGATTAAAATCACGACTCAACAACTTTCAATGCGTTTTAAAGATCGTATTCTTTTCCATATACCCGAGCTATCGATCGGCCCCAGTGATGTGGTCTACCTGAAAGGAGACAATGGTGTAGGTAAAACAACGCTACTTAAAATCCTTTCCGGTTTGGTTAAACCGAGTGCAGGTAACATTGTCACCCCCAATCGACACTGGTTAACACGATTTACCGGATGTGTTGGGTACAAAGATATTATCTATTTACATCAGACTCCTTACCTTTTCGATGGCACGGTTTATCAAAATGTTGTTTATGGGATTCGTTTTCAAAAACTCTCAAAAATAGATAAACGATCGCAGGTTATCACTGCCCTTAGAATGGTTGGTTTAGAGACATTAGCCGACGAACATATTTCGGTACTTTCAGGTGGTGAAAAGCAGCGCGTTGCGATGGCAAGAGCCTGGATACTGAAACCTTCAATCTTATTGATGGACGAGCCCAGCGCATCACTTGACCAGGAGTCGATTCACCGATTGGTCGTTATGGCGCAAGATTTAATCAATCGAGGCGCAAGTCTGGTCATTACGAGTCATCAAACTAATGCACTCACTCAATTATGTCGAAAACAATGGTGGATAAAAGATTCGACTCTTGTAGAGTCACCATTATTACAAATTATTCCAGATGTAGAACAAGAGAGTTCATATGTTAACACCGGTGCAAACTAGCTGGGTCATCTTAGCTGGCGGACAAGCCACTCGAATGGGCGGGCATGATAAAGGATTGATTAATCTTGCTGGTAAACCGCTCATTGAACATGTGATAGCGAGGTTAGAGCCTCAAACGGATTCCATTAGGATCAACGCAAACAGAAACCTCGCCATTTATCAACAATACGCCTCGGTCATCGATGATGAGTTCAAAGGTTACCCTGGCCCGCTCGGTGGTATCCACGCAAGTCTTGGTAAATCAGAGACCGAATGGGTCGGATTTGTCCCTTGTGATAGCCCACTCATTAATCACGATCTGGTCGAACGTTTCGAGAGCCAAATAACCGAGAGTGTCGATA
>NZ_JBNGCJ010000138.1:0-31611 GCF_049974785.1 Vibrio genomosp. F10 str. 9ZD137 | reverse complement strand
GCTGCCGCTAACGCCGCGATAGAGATGCCGCCGCCTTGACGAAAGCCTGCTTGATAGTCTTCACCTTTGTGCCCATCTTGAGTCTCGTAGGCACAAATTTCACGTTGCTTGACGTCTTTGCTCCACTTGTCAAAAACAGTCATGTAAAAAAATCCCTCAGAGTTTTGCATCCGAACTAAAAAGTCAGCACCAAACAAAGCCTCTTCCTTAAGGCGAGTGCGAGAAAATGGAGCAAAACCTGAGTGATCTTCTAAAAGAGTTAACCCTTTCAACATGTTCCATACCACCATGGGTATTTGTTGAGGGTTTAAGTAGTTAGCGTAAGAGAGGTGGCTTAAATACTTGCTCACGTCTCCAGAAGCATCGTACCAGCCGCCATGCACGTCGGCAGTGACATTTGTGCCTAGCAGCGGTACTTGCTTATCTTGCTGATCATAAATTCCACCACAACGTTGGGATTTAAAGTAATGCAGTACATCTGAAAATGTACGTTGCATCAGAATCCCTTCCGATATTTCAAAGCTTTCTGACTGAGTGCCTTCAAACTCGATGTAGTAGTGCCCAGGAGTAACACATTCAGAGAAGTCAATAGTGTAGAAATAGCCTTGATGCCATTGCCCGCAACGCTCCCCGTTACTCACAGAAAGAGGTAATACATTTTGATGATCATTTGTACTCACAAGAGTGGCGGTCATTGAAGACAGCGTTGAAGCTGTTGTCATAATGATCGCTTGCTTGGCACCCTGTGTTTCATAACCGATATGGTTAGTGAGTAACTGCATCAAATATCTCCGAATTTACAATGATTATTTTGGTAGTAAGTTGAGCCTAGTGCGAACACCAGGCTGGATTAAGATTACGATTCAAATAAATAGCAACGGACAAAGTGATTGTCTGAAAGCTGAGTGACTTCAGGCAGGTGCTCTGTACATTTTGGCGTAGCATGAGTACAGCGGCCTGCAAATGGGCAACCAACAGAAGCCGGTGTCCAAAGAGGTATCTCACCCTTGTTGCCTTCTAACTTGGTATGGATCGATTTGCTAGGATCCGGCACGGCTGAAATAAGCAGCTTAGTGTACGGGTGCTGAGGGTTTGAGATAACTTCATCGGTATCGCCCCACTCAACCATGTGACCTACGTACATAACGGAGATATCTTCAGCAATGTAACGCGCTGTAGCAATATCGTGCGTGATGTAAAGAAGAGACATTTGTTTTTCAAACTTCATCTCTTCCATCAGGTTCAAAACACCAGCACGGATTGAAACGTCAAGCATAGATGTTGGTTCATCCGCGAGTACAACTTCAGCACCAACGGCAATGTTACGCGCAAGGTTGACACGTTGACGTTGACCACCAGAAAGTTGATGCGGGAATTTAGCCGCGGTTTCTTTTGGTGGAATCAGTCCAACTTGCTGTAAGAGGTCATGGACACGTTCTTCCAGCTCTTTCTGATTACCCGGCGTTACCTTTTTATGAATCAGCAACGGTCGAGCGATGTGGTGAAAGATGTTGTGAGTCGGGTTTAAAGAACCAAACGGGTCTTGCCATACCATTTGCACACCTTCACGGTAGTGCATCAGATCTTTTCTGGCGGTGATTTCTTGAATATCACGACCTTTATATTCGATCACGCCATTGCTAGGTGCGTACATTTTCGCGATCATTTTTGCTGTTGTTGATTTACCCGAACCGGATTCACCGACAACCGCTAGACCTCTTCCTTTGTACATTTTGAAAGAAACGTCGTTAATCGCACGCATTCTTGATTGTTTTATGGAGTTACTGTTTAGAGGGAAGTCTTTAACGACATTTTTCCCTTCAATTAGTAAATCACCGTATTGTTTGCTCATAATTGTCTCCAGAAACTTTTTTATTTTATCTTTTAATGCTTAGGCTTTAGCTTGAGCAATAGGCTCACCGTATAGGTGACAATTTGATAAACGATTAGGCTCTATTTGACGAAGCGACGTCGGTACCTTGGTACAGGCTTCGTGGACACGATCACAACGAGCTTGGAAGCGACAACCTTGCGGAATTTCTAGCAAGTTGAGTGGGCTACCAGGTATACCCGTCAATTTCGTTTTAGGGCCAATTAATGGAGGGAAAGAGCTAGACAACCCTTTAGTATAAGGATGGTAAGGGCTTTCCAGAATTTCTTTTGATGGCGCGACTTCAATCAGTTCACCTGAATACATGATGCCAATGCGGTCTGAGAATTCGACCATCAACGAGATATCATGGGTAATGAACAAGATAGCGAAACCAAACTCATCTTTAAGTGCATAAATCTTTTGTAGAATCTCACGCTGTACCACCACATCGAGAGCGGTTGTTGGCTCATCCATGATGATCATCTTCGGGTTTAATGCGAGTGCAATCGCAATAACCAAACGCTGACGCATACCACCAGAGAACTGGTGAGGGTAATCATTCAAGCGACTAGGGTGAATATCTACGATTTCCAGTAAACCTTCAGCACGACGTTTCGCTTGCTCGCGAGTCATGTTGGTGTGACGCATAATCACGTCGCAAAACTGCTCTTCCATGGTCAGAACAGGGTTCAGTGCGTTCATTGCACTTTGGAACACCATTGACATCTCACTCCAGCGGAATGCTTGCATGCGCTCGTCGCTGTATTGAAGAATATCTTCACCGTTGAAGATAACCTCACCACCGGTTATGAAAGCGGGCGGCTTGTGAAGGCGCATCAGCGAGAATGCAACGGTTGATTTACCACAGCCGGACTCACCAGCTAGACCAAATACCTCACCTGGTGCGATATCGAAGCTAACGTTATTACAAGCGCGAACATCGCCAGCATCTGTAATATAGTCAACACATAGGTTACGGATAGAAATGATTGGTTCAGTCATAATTATTTATCTCCGCTCCAAAGTGCGTTTTGTGGTGGAAGGTCTGGTTGACGCTCGGTTTTGTCTTGCTTAGCAAGTTTCTTCCAGCGCTTCATGCCTTTGTGTGAACGTAGCTGAGGGTTAGCAATTTCATCCACTGCGAAGTTAAGCAGCGCAAGACCAGTAACCAGTAATGTGATAGCGACACAAGGAGCCAATAGTTCCCACCAAGCGCCGATAAGCATTGATGAAGAAGTTTGGACGTTGTAAAGCATGATGCCCCAGCTGATGGTGTTTGAATCACCTAAGCCTAAGAACGACAACGTTGCTTCCATCATGATTGCGTACATGACAGAGCCGATGAAACTTGCACCTACTATGGAAACTAGGTTTGGAAGAATCTCAATAAAGATGATACGGAAAGACGATTCGCCCAACACTTCAGCTGCTTTAACAAATTCTTTTTCACGCAGTGCCAAAGTTTGCGAACGTACGACCCTTGCACCCCAAGCCCAGGACATAAAGCCGATGACTAAGGTTATGGTCATTGGCCCTGCCTCACCAATAAATGCGGCGACCACGAAGAGTAATGGATACTGAGGAATGACCAGCATGATGTTCATTGCTGCAGTCAGTACGTCATCCACTCGGCCACCAAAGTAACCCGCAGAGACACCAATAACTGTCGCAAGGAAACACACGGTAATACCCGCACCAAACCCTACCGCTAATGATACTCGTGCACCGTAGGCGACTTGTGACCAAACATCTCGGCCCATACGTGAAGTACCTAGTACATGGTCAGCCTTCTTAGACATGATCATGGTACGGCGATCGGTGGCTAGATTTTCTGCGACCCAACCATCTGGGTTTGCTTGTGCACTTTTGACAACGAAGCTTGGGTATTCATGTGGATTACCGGTTCGCTTGTCAGGAGCGTGTTTAGTGATTAACGGTGCAGCCAGTGCAATGAAAATGAACAGACTTAAAATAACGACACCGGTTAGCGCCATTGGGTTGCGCCAAATGAGTTTTGCAAATTCTTTCATGATTATTTACCACCCTTACGTAGGCGAGGGTCTAAAACAACGTACAGCATGTCAGCAACTAGGTTAAAGAACAGCATGAATAGCGTCATGATAAGCAGTTGTCCTTGAAGAACCTGATAATCACGAGCGTTAATAGCGTTGAATAGCACGCTACCAAGACCTGGATAGTTGAAGATGATTTCGATGATTAGTTGACCACCGATAGCCATACCTAAAGACATAGATAATGCGGTAACACTCGGAAGCAGTGCATTTCGAGCCGCATAGTTAAAGACGACGCGGTTTTCTGAAAGACCTTTGCCTTTCGCCATCGTGATGTAGTCTTCAGCGAGAAGGTTAATCATGTTGTTACGCATGTTGACTAGGAAGCCACCAATTTGAACAACAGAAGCACAAATCAAAGGTAGAACAGCGTGGTAAGCCACATCTTTGATGAACTCCCAGCTTGTCCAGTCTGGTAATGTGCCTGCGGTATATGCGTAGCCTGTTGGGAACCACTTTAAGCCAATTGCAAAGGTAAATAGTGCAATCATCGCAATAACAACCTGAGGAACCGCTTGTAGAATAAGCATGCCTGGCGTAACAAAAGCATCGTATTTACTACCGCGTTTCCACGCTGCGAAGATCCCTAGAATCGAACCTAGTGAAAAAGATAGAATTACCGCAGTACCAGCTAGAAACAGTGACCAACCGAATGCGCCACCTAGCAGTGTATTTACTGATAATGGATAAAACTGGATGGATGTACCAAGTTCCCAGCTAAGAATGTTCTTCATGTATGCTGCGTATTGGACTAGTAAGCCTCCATCAACGAAGCCTAAAAGCTCTTTCATCGCTGCAATACGTTCAGGAGTAACTTGAACAGAAGCGTTTGCAAACATCATGGTAACAGGGTCACCAGGCATTGCTCTTGGAATAATAAAGTTTAACGTCGCTGCAACTAATAGTGCGACAAAATAAAATGACAAACGTCTAAAAAAATAACCCATAACTCACACCTTACTCACCCAGATTGTTTCCCTGTCTCTGGATTCAGGTCGCTCCTAGCGAAAATTTAGAGCGAAAAATCCCCTGACGACGAGCGCCATACTGTTCAACACAGAGTGGGGATTTTAGTTGGCGACGAACGGGATGTTCGCCGCTAGAAATGAACTTCTACTTATTTAACTGGTTTTAGGTCCAGTACGTGAAGTAGACGCTCAGGGATACCAGCCCAAATGTTTGGACGGCCTTTAGAGTTCTCTTCGTTCCACCAACCTGTGAAGCGAGTAGTATTGTATTGGTACATGTAAGCACCAGACAGTACAGGAACCGTTACTTGGTCAGCAGCGATGATTTGTTGGATACCGTGAGCGATAGCTAGCTGCTCATTCTTATCAGCTGTTTTGTAGAAGCTGTTAAGTAGGTTATCTAACTTCTCATTTTTGTAGAAGTGCATTGCGAAACGTGGCATACCTTCACCGTTTTGCAACGCTGAGTTATATGCACTGTTCCAGTATGTGTACGGATCAGCACCGTGGAAGTAGTTTGTGTAAGCTACATCATAAGTACCTTCAAGCATTGCTTGGTTGTACACAGAGAAGTCAGGCGTACGAGCACGAGCTTGGATGCCAACTTCAGTTAACTGCTCTACCGCTAGTTGAACCGTGTTGTTAAAGTCAGTCCAGCCATTTGGAGATTGAATCAGTAGTTCAAAAGGCTTACCAGAAGGAGTGTCAACAAAACCATCGTTGTTTACATCTTTAAAGCCTGCTTCAGCAAGTAGCTTCTTAGCGCCTTCAACGTTGTATGTGTTGTAACCTTGGTATTTCTTGTGTGTTGCTTCGTCAGACCAAGCTTCGAATGTGTAACCGATGCCTGATGCGAAATCGTTCACAGTACCGCCGCCGTAGAATGCGATATCAATGATAGTTTGACGGTCAAGAGCCATAGAGAATGCGCGACGGAATTCAACGTTGTTCAACGCTTCGTTCTTAGCTGCATCTGGGTTTTTGAAGTTCAGTACGAACGCTTGAGTACCTGATGGCGGGTACCAGTAGTGATGCTCTTCGCTTGCTGCAGCGTATGTGCGATCGATGTCTGGAATGAATGAAGAAGTCCAGTCCATTTCGCTGTTGATGACTTTACCTAGGAATTGGTCGTTGTTTGCAATTTGTGGAACACGCAAACAATCAACGTCTAGGTTGTCAGCATCCCAGTAATTTGGGTTAGCACATTGAACGTAAAGTTGTGGAGTAAACGTATCAACAACAGTAAACGGACCTGAACCTACTGGGTTTTCGTTAGTAAATGTTGCTGGCTCTTTAACGTCTTTCCACACGTGCTCAGGAACAACAGGTACTTTTACGATTTCGTAAGGTACGTTTGAGTTCGCTTCGCTTAAGCGGAATTTAACTTGGTATTCATTCAGCTTTTCAACACCAGTGATCCAAGCGTTGATACCACTTTGGTCTAGTTCTGGTTTTGCTTTAACTAGGTTGAATGAGAATACAACGTCATCTGCAGTGAATGCTTCACCATCTGACCATTTCACACCTTTACGGATGTCGAACGTTACGCTCATTAGGTCATCAGACATTTCAAAACCAGTCGCTAAACGGAAAACAGGCGTGTTGCCGTGCATTTCGTTAAAGACAACTAGAGGCTCATACATGAAGTCTGTAGTGGTATGTAGGTTAGTCGCACCTAGGTACGGGTTAAAGTTACGTACAAAAGTCGTAAACTCTTTTGGGTGAACGGTTAGTTCACTGCGCTCAGCAGCAGTAGCTACTGATGCAAAACCCGTTGTCGCAGTTGCAATAATTGCAGTTGCTAGTACTGTTTTTTTTATATTGGCAAGCATAGCTGTTCCTTACTATTTGCTTTCGTTTCACTGTGGAAGGAATGTTATCAATTGATTAACACTCTCTAAGACCTACCTCCGTTCATCATTTATTAATCGGAGGAATCAATAAATAGGAGTGGCCTGTAGGCCTTAGGCACAGTAAGAAGACACCGTAACGACAAAATTAGCAATTACGATTCCCGTTAAAAACGTTAAAACCCAAACTCCTTACGTCATAAACGTTAAATTATGCGCTTCTGCTATAAAATTGAACAAATAATAACAGTCGATCTAGGTCTCATTTTAACGAGGGAACCAATAATAGGTTAGTGTCCACTATCAATTAATAGTCTATTTATATTGGTGTTTTATTGTGGGGTTTGTTTGTGAGATCAGGGTCACTCGTAGAATGTTACGTCAATTTCGTGTGAAAAATTATTATGACGATTTGTTGTGATTCAGTTCGCAAATTGAACTGTTATTTTGATTTTTAACTGTATTTTATAGGAAATCAGCTGTTTTTAACTCGTTTTATATCGAGAGTTTCATGATAAACCGGTCTTAATTTATGATAAGAAAAAACAATAATTAGACAGTGTTGTTGCTTTTTGTCGGCTCTAAATTTACGCCTAGCTCAGGCTAACGAAAGGTATGACCTAGAAGCGACTTATACTCTTGTTTGCGTGTCGCAATCGGTGTAGCACGATTTAGGCAAGGCAAGGAGCAGGTATTCTTATCTGATGATTAACCGAAGGGCGGCCCAGGGTTAGTTACCTCAAACGACGCCATACACCTCATAGATTGGCCTTTGCGACTAAGAAGCATATGTACACGAGAAGCCGAGATTGAATAAGAAAAGATGAGATTGAATAAGCGCGATAAAACATGCTCTGTTAAAAATGGTCAACAAAAAAGGCCTGCGAATGTGCAGACCTTATAAGGGTAGGTTATTGGGTTAATACAGGAGAAGCTAGCTGGTTAAGAGGTGTTGGAGCTTATCTCTTAGCGCAATGATGTGTGTTCTCTCTGGGCTTTGCTCCTGACAGTGCTCCAATATATATTCAATTGAGCTTAATACCGTTCGCCACCTTGGTGTCTTAGGCAGCGTTTCTTGGCGCAAGTACTTATCCAAAGTTCGAGTTTGTAACGTGCTTCTGTCTAGATAGACTCGCCATAGGCCGCTTTGTTCGGCGAATGCAAATTTGCTCTGCCCTGTCACTCTCTCCCAATACTCAATCGCATTGGTCATCGCTTCGACTAAGACTTCCCTCATTATATCTTGTTTAGATTTTTTCTCGCCCCCGACCCGATCGGCAATGCGAGTAAATTCACCACCAAGCTCCTTCAGTTGCTGCAGTTTATCTTTATCCCCTTCAAAGGCATAACTTGAAAGGGCTTCAACAGCGGTTTCTAGGTTGCCAATGCGTGCCGCGTTCACACTGCCCCCAACGTTAAAGATATACATCGCTTTTAACCCAGACTCTTCGGGTAGTTTTAGTATGTCTGTCGAAATGTTTTGACGGATGTCCTCAACATAAATATCAATGTTGCCGCAATAGTGTTCTAGCTCAACGGTAAGGTATTTCGGGGCGATCATTTCATCAGCGTTTGACCGTTTTAATTGCTCGGGGCTTCGTCTGAACAGCTTTGAAGCCGCTTCGTTAGCAAATCGCACCTTATTGTCGTCCCTCACACATAAAATGGCTTCCGGGGCCGATTCCAATTGTTCTAGTAGGCGGCCTTGAGTCTCTAACAAGCTCGCTTCAACCATCGCACGTCGTTTTAATTCAACTTGAAGCTGATCGTTCTCGATACGTCGTTTTTCAGCTTGGCTCGCCGATAAGTGGGCGGTAATTCGAGCCGCCAGCTCTTGTTTGTTAAAGGGTTTAGACAGATAGTCGTTTGCACCGGCATCAAACCCTCTGACACGATCGTCGGTTTGGTTAAGGGCCGTTAACATAATGATAGGCAGCTCTGAGTGATCGTATTGCTCACGAAGCTTTTCACATACGCTGTAGCCAGATAGCCCAGGCATCATAACATCTAAGAGTAACAGTTCTGGCTTCTCTTTCTGCACTTGCTCTAGCGTTTCATGGCCATCTTTTGCTGTCCTGACTCGGTAGCCTTCAATACGTAGAAAGCTATCGAGAATACGTAAGTTTACCGGTTCGTCATCTGCGACTAGTAATAAAGGTCCTTGTGGGTTTTCAGGCAAGCTACTTTGATCGGGCAATACCACTTCGTTGAGATCCGGTGCGTGGAAGTGGCTGGTTTCACCTAAACCTGCAGCTTCTATTTCATGGTCAAGCGCCAATGGAAGGGTAAAGCTAAATGTAGTGCCGACCATGGGTTGGCTGCTGACATACAAAGAACCGTTCATAAGCTCAATTAACTGGCGGCTTATTGATAAACCAAGTCCTGTCCCTTGACGGTAACGGCTAGAGTCGCTTCCTGCTTGAATTAATGGTTCAAAAATATGCTCGAGCTGATCCGCTGGGATCCCCTGACCGGTATCAACGACCTGGACACGAAGATTGTCATCGACCACATTCGCAGAAATAACGATTTTACCTTCCGAGGTATACTTAATCGCATTACCGATAAGGTTATATAAGACCTGTTCTAATCTTTGTGGATCGGCAGAAACCCAAAGGAGTTCTTCCGGTACTTGGTTAATGATTCGGATCGGCTTATTGCCAAGCAAGTGGTTAGATAATTCTAGAACCAGTCGAGTTGCGCTAGAAAGATCGACGGCACTGCAATGAATATCTAGGTTTCCATAGCGCATTTTATGGTAATCAAGAAGGTCGTCGACCAAGGTTGCTAGGCGTTGGCCGCTACTGATGATGATATTGAGCTGGTACTTATGATCAGCGGTAATTGGGCCATTGGCTCCAGACACCAGAGACTCAGCAATGCCGACCATGCCATGCAGTGGAGTACGAAGTTCATGAGACGTTGTGGCTAAGAATTCGTCTTTAAGCTTATTGGCTAAGTGGAGCTCTTCATTCTGCTTTTTAATGAGATGAATGTTGCTTTCTAATTCGCTGTTTTGAGATTTAATGAGCTTCATTTTTTCCCGAATCGATCGTTGCATCCGTTCAAAGCTCACCGCCAATCGGCCAATTTCGTCTTTTCGCTCAGTATTGATCATCGTTTCATCGAGATCACCGGCGGATACTTTCTCTGCCGCCCAAGTCAGTTTTAACAGGGGTGATGTAATAAAATTCGACAAATAATGCGAAGCGATAACCACTAAGACTAATGCACTGAACATAGCGATAACAAACAACTTCTCTAGCTGATGTACGCGAGCAAACGCTTCTTTTTCCGGTACTTCGACAACGATAGCCCAGTTGATGCTTTTAAACGTGATAGGGCTATAGGCCGCTATGGTTTTCTCATCTTCAGTATTGGTATACGTTCCAACCGCGGTTAAACCTTTGAGAGCGAGATCAATGACTTCAATACTGGTTTTGATATCTTCCTGCTGGAAAGCCATAGAGCGACTCTG
The DNA here is from genome assembly GCF_049974785.1 of Vibrio genomosp. F10 str. 9ZD137. Taxonomy (NCBI): domain Bacteria; kingdom Pseudomonadati; phylum Pseudomonadota; class Gammaproteobacteria; order Vibrionales; family Vibrionaceae; genus Vibrio; species Vibrio genomosp. F10. Next base: position 21,370 of record NZ_JBNGCJ010000138.1, on the reverse strand, counting down.
GTGATCCTGTCCGACTAGTAAGGTTCTCATTGATGAGGTTTTATTAGTATCGGCAATCAGCTTGGTTATGCCGTTATTGGGAAGGCGAAACATAGCATAACTGTGTAAATAGCCTTGCTGAATAATAGGCGCACCTAACCAGGCTACAGCTTGTCCGTCTGCAGAGGAAAAGTCAGAAAGGATAACTGGTGTGAAATCAACATTGTTTGATCGTTTTTCTTTGACCAGCTCTTTTAGTGTTTGAAAAGTCGTTCCTAAGTTCGAGTTTTGATATTTTCCGCTCAGTAGGTTGGTGCCGTAATAATCATTTTTTAGGATGGAATAGGTGACATTACCGGTGATATCGACAAGCAGGATGTCATCAAAATCGGATCGTTTAAGTAACTCTTGATAGGCCCAGTGGTATCTTTTATGCAGTAGACGATAGCGCTCACTGCCGATGTAAGCACTGGATTGTGGCAGAATCGATGTTCTAATTTGATCGCCAGAGCCTTCAATGTATCGCTGCTGGGCATGTTGGCGAGCCTGTTCGATGTCGGCGCCTAAGTTTTGGAAAGCGTTGACCAAACCATAAAAGCGCCCGCCACTGGCATAAGCGAGTTCTGAACGAACAAAGCCCATCACTTCTGACTCTTGCGCATACAGATAATCAACCACTTGCTTCTGTTTTGTATCACGGACCGACGTCACATGAGACGTACTCTGTTCTTGTAAGTCTGTACTGTGAGAATGAATGAAAAACAGTGCCACGACGGTAAGAGGAGTGATACTCAAGACTAGAAACGCCAACATCAAGGTGTTTTGGAGACGTTTGAATTTCTGTTTACGATAAAACCTGAACATAATAAGACGTTACTTTCCCTAAGGCAGAGTGATGATCGTTAAAATCATCGAGCAAAGTAAAAACAGTTAAAATGACAAAATTAACGAGTTTTTTTACTTTGACAAGTAAGTCGCTACTAATTCGTGTTCAAAGGCGCAGAAAAGTGCCGCTGCGCACAGTTTGGAGTCTCGATTTCATCGTACTTAGACTTTGCTTGCTTTGTAGATAGCAAACTTACTGGTCTTATTTAGAGTCTCGCAATTATGGAATGCTTGTTGAATGATCGGTGGGTATTTAAGAAAACTGTTCGCAACAATAAACAGTTGTCCTCGTTTTTTTAGTTTTTTCGGGGCGTCAGCAAGCAGTGTTTCTGTCGCGCTATAGCTGGTCTCTAACCCTGAGTGGAAAGGGGGATTACTGATTATAAATTGGTAATCATTCGCGCAGTCTGAATAAACATCGGAGGCGAATACGTGACCAGAAAGACCATTAGCGATCAGCGTTTGTTGTGTCGATGCGACAGCAAGTGCACTGATGTCACACATTTCCAGGTTAATCTCCGGGTTAAGCGTTGCCATCACCGCTCCGAGGACGCCTGCACCACAACCAAAATCGAGGACTTTTCCCTTCAATGAGGGAAGTGTATCGAGGAGTAATTGACTGCCAATATCAAATTCACCATGACTGAAAACACCCGGCAGACTTTTTATGGTGAGGTTTTGATTGTTATAACTGACCTGATAGGTTTTGAACCATTCGTTTAAAGAAAACGTCGCGGGTTGCTCGGTGCATTGCCCGAAGTAAAACGAGCAGCGTCTTGCTGAATCAAATTTGGTGATTGGGCCATAAGGTTTAAACATCTTTTCGATACTTTTAACCCCTGAGCGATTTTCTCCCACCACAACTATTTCCGTTTCCTTCCCAAGTTTACTCATCAACATAGAGAGTAAAAAATCCGCTTCAGCCTTGGCTTTGGGCCAATAAAGCAACACCATATCCGCTTGAGTCTGCTCAGTTAATTCAGCACCAAAATAGCAATTAAGTTTGTCGTGGCGTTTGGCTTGTCGATAGTAACCATAGTTGGTGGTGTAAATCGACACAGATTCACAGTGGTCTGTCAGTTCAAGTGGAAAAAGATCTTCCGCTTCGCCGGCAACAAGGACGTGCTTTCCTTTGAAGTAAGCGAGTTGACGTTGAGCAATTTGACTAGGGGCGGTATAAGCAGACATGGTTGAATTCAGTAATAGATCAAGTGAGGGCTGATCTTCTCATAATCTGCCCTCAGCTAGAAGTGTTTCGTGTTCAGGGTTAGCTATTATCTTGTTTTGTTAAAAAGCCTTTGAAGTCTTCTTCATAGATAGTAAACAGTACCATGGTGATAGCGAAAATAAGAGGGCCATAGATAAGGCCAATCAAACCAAAGAGTTGTATGCCACCGAGTAATGAAAAGAAAATCATCAGTGTGTTCATGCCTGCGCTACCTTGCATCAGTAGCGGACGCAATATGTTATCAATCGATCCAACAATGGCAACGCTCCATATGGCTAAGAAAATTGCCCAGTTAGTATCACCGGTTAAGTAAAGGTAGATGGTGGCAGGAATCCAAATCAGCGCGGTTCCTACGACTGGAATAAAGGAAGCAAACCCCATCATGGTTCCCCAGAATAAGCCCGGGAAGCCCGCTAGCCACATACCTAATCCGCCCGCAATGCCTTGTGCTATGGCGGTGAGAAACGATCCCATAACCGCAGATTTAGAAACCTGTTCAATCTCAGCGAGTAAGCGATCTTCTTGGCTACGAGAGAGAGGTAAGATATGACGAATCGCCCTGATGATTTTGTCGTGATCGCGCAGCAAAAAGAACAGCACAAACAACATTAAAAAGAAGTCCATTAGGAAACTTGTGGCGTCCCCTAAAATTTTAGCGCTAATACCGACGATGTTCGATCCTAGTGATGTTGCAAATTGCCCAACTTTTGCTGCTATTTGTTGAGGATTAATTTCATCAAATGGTAGATACGTGTTAGCAAAAGCGAGGGTTTTTACCACCAGAGGGTGATCGAATAATGTGTTGATTCCCCCGTGGGTCACCCAGTGGTAAGTACTTTGGGAAAATGTCGATCCTTGCTGAACAATGGCGGCAAAAACCACCATTAAAGGCAGTACAATAATAAAGGTTAAGATGATACAAGAGAGTAGAGAAACGGTATTTTTATGTTTAGGGAGCTTTGTTTCAAGCCAATCGTGGATAGGGAACATCAACAGTGAAATAATAAAGGCCATCACGATTGAATTGACGTAGGGTTGAATCAGTAAATAGCAGGCATAGGCTGAGGCGACTAATGCTGCAATAAGTACCCAGTGGCTAGAATTTATTTGGACTTTGTCTTTCACAACGATGACCTATCTCTTTATGTGTAGAGAACCATAATGACGTTAAAGCAGAAGGTTATCAACGGAGAACATTCAGTTATTGTTTGGAGGTTAGGTGAATGGGGTGTTGTAATAATAGTGAAAGTGATAAGTCTTCCTGTAAAAAAGGGCGACATATTCCTTGGTTTACGCTCACGTTAATGGCGTTGTTACTGCTCGTTGTTTTGAATTGGCAATAAAAAACGAGCCGTTATCAGCTCGTTAATTATGGTGCTAAATCATTACGCTTCTTGTGCAATGATGGCAAAACAGCGATCAGCGGCTTCGAGTGTCGCTTCAAGCTCTTTAGAGTCGTGGGCTAATGAGGTAAAGCTAGCTTCAAACGCAGAAGGGGCTAGGTATACACCGTGCTGAATCATCAAGTGGAAGAATCGTTTAAAACGTTCTACATCACACTTAGTCACGTCTTCATAGCAGGTTACGGTTTCTTGCTCAGTAAAGAAGAAGCCGAACATACCGCCTACTTGGTTAACCGTTAGGGGAATACCGTGTTTGTCAGCCAAAGATTTAAAACCATCAGCAATGTATTTGGTTTTGCGAGCTAGGCGCGCTTCGTTGCCCTCTTCCTTTAATAGATTAAGGCATGCGAGACCAGCGGCCATTGCGACTGGGTTACCAGAAAGCGTACCAGCTTGATAGACCGGCCCTGTAGGAGCAATATGCTGCATGACTTCTTTAGAGCCACCAAACGCGCCTACTGGCATACCACCGCCAATCACTTTACCCAATGTCGTCAAGTCTGGTTTGATGTTGTAGTACGCTTGAGCACCACCCAAAGCGACTCTGAAACCGGTCATGACCTCATCAAAGATAAGTAGTGCACCTTCTTGATCACAGATTTCTCGTAGACCTTCATGGAAGCCTTCAACCGGTGGAATACAGTTCATGTTGCCAGCGACGGGTTCAACAATAATACAAGCTATTTCACCTTTATTGGCGGCAAATAGCTCTCGTACAGAATCAAGGTTGTTAAAGGTTGCTGTTAGAGTATGTTTAGCGAAATCTTCAGGCACGCCAGGAGAGCTAGGTTGACCCAGCGTCAGTGCACCTGAACCAGCTTTAACAAGAAGGCTGTCAGCATGACCATGGTAACACCCTTCAAATTTAATAATTTTGTCTCGGCCTGTATAACCACGAGCAAGACGAATAGCGCTCATCGTCGCTTCTGTTCCAGAGCTAACCATGCGCAGTTGTTCCATCGACGGAACCAGTTCAGAAACCAATTCAGCCATGTGGATTTCTGTTTCTGTTGGAGCACCAAAGCTTAAACCGCGGTGAGCTGCGTCAATGACTGCATCACGTATAACACTATGGTTATGGCCAAGAATCATTGGCCCCCATGATCCAACATAATCGATGTAGGCTTTGCCATCAGCATCAAAAATCAAAGGGCCATCTGCTCTTTCGACAAAAATAGGCGATCCACCCACACCGTTGAAGGCTCGAACAGGAGAGTTAACGCCGCCTGGAATGGTTTTTTGTGCCTTTTGATAGAGTTCTGCTGATTTGGTCATTGGTACATCCTCATTTGATTATTAGGACCAAGTTGCCTCGCATTGTACCGATCCAAATTCAAACTAGAAATCTTTTGCTGATTTTTCTGTTCTTTTTCACATCTTAAAACGTATAGGTAGAATATTAACTTATTGAATCCGTGATTCTTGTTGTGGAGTACTTGAACGAATCAGTCAGGTATTGGATAATCGCGAGATTATTAAAAAAGATACACCCACTCCCTACTTCATTGCCGCATAATGACGTGGATGGGGATTTACAAGAAGTAAGAGAGGTCGTCGTGAGCGAAGTAAATGTACCATTGTCTTTTTCTGATGCAGCAGCAACGCGTGTTCAGACATTGATTGCAGAAGAAGAGAATCCAGAACTAAAACTCCGAGTTTATATTACAGGCGGTGGTTGTAGTGGTTTCCAATACGGTTTTACTTTTGACGAAAAGGTAAATGATGGTGATACCACTATCGTAAATAGTGGTGTGACTCTGGTAGTTGATCCGATGAGCTTACAATATCTCGTTGGTGGTGTGGTGGATTATACAGAAGGGCTGGAAGGTGCGCGCTTCTTTATCGATAATCCTAATGCAACAACAACTTGTGGTTGTGGAGCATCATTCAGCGTTTAGATATTTTTCGTAGTACAAACACAATGATGCAGTTAGGTGAAGCACCTAACTGCCGCCTGCGAGTGAGGAAGTATCGCGGGACATAAAAAAAGGATGTTATATGCCGAACTTTCCTGTCGCTCGCTTTTTCTCTCAGCGTCCGTGGCTTGTCTCTTTAATTCTCATACTATTATTGACCGCATGGCTTGGATTAGGCTCACTCAAGGCTGAAGAGAGTGCCGCTAAGAATTCCAAACCGACCATCCCACTAGCGAAAGTTGTCTATCAAACCTTTACCGCTGAGCAAACCCCAAAGCGCATTGATCTTTATGGTCGAACTGCGCCGGATAGAGAAGCAAGAATAGGTGCCGAGATAGCCGGTAAAATTGACAAGTTAATCGTGCGAAAAGGCAGTTCTGTGAAGAAAGGACAGCTCATTGCCTCGATTGACAAAAGCGATTTGTCGATTCAACTTGAGCGTGCTCAAGCGATGCTAAAAGTGAAAGAAAAAGAGTATAAAGCTTCCCAGTCTTTGAAGAAGAAAGGTCTGCAAGGCGAAGTTGCTTTTGCCAATGCTGAAGCTTCTTTAATCGAAGCCAAAGCCATGGTGAGTAATGTTAAAGTTGCTCTCGATAACACGCAAGTGACCGCGCCGTTTTCAGGCATTGTTGATCATCTGTTTATCGAAGAAGGGGATTTCGTCGGTATTGGCGATCCTGTGGCAACGGTTATCGATCTGAGTCGACTCGTTATTGAAGCGGATGTCAGTGAACGTCATATTCAAAAACTGACGGCAAAGCAGCCTGCCAAAATACGTTTTATTGACGGTACTGTTGTTGAAGGTACAGTGCGCTATATCTCCCGTGTTTCTTCCAGTTCGACGAATACCTTCCCACTCGAAATTGAAATCGCGAACCCGAACCAACGAATTCCTGCCGGCATCAGTGCCGAAGTTGAATTGACGCTCAATGAGCAGCTCGCCGTGAAAGTCACACCTGCGATGCTAGCACTCGATGCCGTAGGCAATTTGGGTGTTAAAACGCTTGAAAATAACATTGTCCGTTTTGTACCGATTCAGCTAGTGAAAGCTGAACAAGATGGGGTTTGGCTTTCAGGCCTTGGTGATGAGGTGGATATTATTACTGTTGGACAAGGTTTTGTTCGTGATGGAGATTCAGTCGAAGCGATTGAGTTTTCACAGCATGAACTGGCTCTGAAAGAAATCTCTCAGCAGCCTGATACTCAGCAGTAGGAGCAACTATGTATTCACTAATTGATGCCGCATTGTCTCGTACTCGGACAATGATGAGTCTGCTGATACTGATACTTATTGCCGGAGCTGGCACTTATGTTACGATTCCCAAAGAATCGAGCCCTGATATCACCATTCCAATCATTTATGTTTCTATTGGCCACCAAGGTATATCACCGTCGGATGCCGAGCGATTGTTGGTCAGACCAATAGAGCAAGAGCTTCGAGCGATTGAAGGGGTGAAGGAAATGACCTCAACCGCTTCGGAAGGTCATGGTTCTGTTACGTTAGAATTTAATGTTGGAGCGGATTTAGCCAAGGCTATGGCCGATGTTCGCGATGCGGTTGATCTTGCCAAACCTAAATTGCCAGCAGACAGTGATGAGCCGACGGTCAACGAGGTAACTTTAGCGTCTGAAGAGCCGGCCCTTTCGGTTGTACTTTATGGAACGGTCCCTGAGCGTACGATTGTGCAAATTGGTCGTGAGCTGCGTGACAAGCTAGAAAGCTACCGACAAGTGCTCGAAGTTGATATTGCGGGTGATCGCGATGACATTGTTGAGATCATCGTCGATCCGTTATTAATGGAAAGTTACGGGCTTGATCAAGCCGATATCTATAATCTTATTGCTCTGAACAATAAAGTGGTTGCCGCGGGTTTTGTTGATACGGGGTATGGCCGATTCTCAGTCAAAGTGCCCTCGGTATTTGATTCACTTAAAGATGTCTTAGAGTTACCAGTAAAGGTGGATGGGAAACAAGTCATCACTTTCGGTGATGTAGCAACAGTGCGACGCGCTTTTCGAGATCCAGAAAGTTACGCGCGTTTAGACGGCAAGTCTGCGGTGATTTTGGATGTTAAGAAACGAGCCGGTGAAAATATTATCGATACGGTCGCCCTTGTTAAAGCCGTAATGACGGAAGCACAGAATCGTCCTGAGTGGCCAAACAACTTGTTGGTTAAATACACGTGGGATCAATCGAAAGACGTTAAGCAGATGCTTAATGATCTTCAAAATAATATTCTCTCTGCGATTATTTTGGTAGTGATCGTTATCATTGCCATTTTAGGTGTACGCACCGCACTTTTGGTGGGTATCTCCATTCCAGGATCCTTTTTAACCGGTTTGCTGGTCTTGTCGTTATTTGGTCTGACGATCAATATTGTTGTGCTGTTCTCACTGATCATGGCGGTTGGCATGCTGGTGGATGGTGCGATCGTTGTGACAGAATTTGCTGATAGGCGAATGCAGGAAGGGGCACCAAGAAGACAAGCGTATCGTGAAGCGGCGAAGCGAATGTCGTGGCCTATCATTGCTTCCACGGCAACAACACTTGCGGCTTTTGCTCCGTTACTATTTTGGCCCGATATTACTGGTGAATTTATGAAGTACTTGCCACTGACGTTGATAGCGACTCTATCAGCATCACTGGTTATGGCTTTGTTATTTGTTCCTGTCCTGGGTGGTTTGATTGGCAAGCCGCAAAATGTCACCAGTGCCAGTCGTCAAAAGATGGTGGCATTACATGACGGTGATTTCGATAAAGCGGAAGGATTGACGAAGCTCTACTACCGAACTTTGGCTATCGCAATCAAGCATCCATTGAAGATTTTACTTTGTGCGATTCTTTTGTCCGTAGGGGTAGGGTTTACTTACTCGAAAGCCGGTTTAGGTGCAGAATTCTTCCCTGAAGTGGATCCGCCATTTTTTACCGTCAAAGTTCGTTCATTTGGCGATCTCTCGATTAATGAGAAAGATGTCATTATGAAAGAGATCGAAACGGTGATGTTGGGTAACGATGAGTTTGAAAGTGTTTACACTAAAACAGGTGGAACTGAAGAGATCGGTCAAATTCAGATAACGCCTGTGGACTGGCAATATCGACGTCCGGTAAAAGATATTATCGAAGAGTTAAAACTCACGACCGATCAATTTGCCGGTGTTGAAATCGAATACAAGTTCCCTGATGCGGGGCCTCCTGTGGCTCATGATCTCGTTATCGAGATGTCTGCGCGAATTCCTGATGAATTAGATTCAGCGGCTAAAATGGTACGCCACTGGGCTGATAATAATCCGGCGTTTACCAATATCAGTGACAGTTCTAGTAAAGATGGTATTGATTGGAGAATTGATATTCGGCGAGATGATGCTTCTCGTTTTGGTGCCGATGCGACGGTTGTAGGTAATACGGTTCAGTTTGTGACTAATGGTCTTAAAATTGGTGACTACTTACCCGATGACGCGAATGAAGAGGTGGATATTCTGGTTCGTTATCCAGAAGATAAGCGTGACATTGGCCGATTCGATCAGCTCAGAGTGAAGACGGCGGCAGGGCTTGTGCCTATTACCAATTTCGCTCAAATCGTTCCCGATCATAAGCAAGATACTATTCAGCGTGTTGATGGTCATCGAATCATCAACATTATGGCTGATATTGGCGAGGGGTATAATTTAGCGCTGGAGCTGCCTAAAATCGAGCAAGCGATTAACGAACTGGGCTTACCTAACGGGGTTGAATTCAAAATCCGTGGTCAAAATGAAGAGCAAGAAAACTCTTCAGCCTTCCTGCAAAATGCCTTTATTGTGGCACTTGCTGTTATGGCGCTGATTTTGGTGACGCAGTTCAACAGCTTTTATCAGGCTTTCTTGATTCTAAGTGCCGTGCTCTTTTCTACCGTGGGCGTCTTTGCTGGGCTACTTATTTTCCAAAGACCATTTGGCATTGTGATGTCAGGAATTGGTGTCATTGCGTTGGCTGGTATTGTGGTGAACAACAATATTGTATTGATTGACACCTTTAATCAGTTAGTTAAACGCGGCCTGAGCCGACAAGAAGCGATCTTACGTACTGGTGTACAACGTCTGCGACCTGTATTACTGACAACTGTAACCACCATTTTAGGGCTATTACCTATGGTGCTGGAAATGAACATCGATCTTGTGAATCAAAAGGTTGAGTTTGGAGCACCGAGTACACAGTGGTGGTCTCAGTTGGCGACAGCGGTTGCGGGTGGGTTGACGTTTGCTACCGTCTTAACCTTAGTGTTGACCCCATGTCTACTTATGCTGGGTAAAAAGCACAAGCTAGAAGAGAAAGAGCCAGAACCGACCGAGTGAGTTGATGAGGGCAAGTAACCTGTATTGATGCCGGAACCAAGCGTCAATACAGCCAAACCATTTTCCTATCTTAAAAGACGGATAGTAAATAGTAATAGCGGTATTAACGAAAAACCCATCAATGGTAATTGATGGGTTTTTTATTGGGTAAAGGTATCGTGGCTAACTCAGGGCCTAAACGAGCAACGGTAACTTAAGCGGGCAACTAATTATGACTAGCAAAAAGAAGTTCACTGTAACGGTCTAGTTTTGCTAATCGTACCTCAGCATTGGCTATAAAGGTCGCTTTCGCTTTACCCGTTAGCGATTTAGATTCAGGAAGCTTCACGGTACGAGCGTTTTTATGTACCCCGTTCACAAGAAACTCATAGTGCAAGTGAGGGCCAGTAACGCGCCCGGTTCCACCCAATGTTCCTATGGTTTGCCCTTGCTTTACTCGATCGCCTGTCTTCACTCTTCTTTTTTGGAGGTGCAGGTATTTAGTGATGTAGGTGTTGCTATGACGAATGAAGACATAATTACCGTTGAACTGGTTATAACTCGATTTTTGAACAATACCATCACCAGCAGCCCAGATTGGCGTGCCGACAGGTGCCGCGTAGTCGGTTCCTCTGTGAGCTCTTACTTTACCTGTGACTGGGTGGCGACGATTAGGGTTAAAGTTCGATGTTACCCGACGAAAATCGACAGGCGATCGTAAGAATGCTTTTTTCATCGCTCTGCCATTTTCATCGTAATAGTTTCCGGTATTGTCATCCAAAATAGCGGTAAAGGTATCGCCTTGGTTTTTGAATATAGCGGCAATAATCTTACCTCTACCGATGACTTCACCTTCCACGACCTGTTCCTGATAAAGCATCTTAAATTGGTCGCCACTGCGTATATCCAGTGCGAAGTCGATGTCCCAACCAAAGATCCCGGCTAACTCCATGATTTGGTTGGCAGTTAAGCCAGCATTGACACCTGCATTCCAGAAGTTAGAGGTAATGTCCGCTTCGGCGTAGTTGTACTGATACTGAAGTTCTTTTTTATCAAACGTAGATTCAAACCCGTCACTTGTTTTGGAAACGATAAAGGTTTCGTAAGCACTGAGTTTTCGTTTCAATTGAACCAATTCATTGTTTTCATCAAAACCAAATTGAAAGACATCACCAGGTTTAATGCGAGTGAGTTGTTTCTCTATATCATCATTGGTGGTGGTCAATTGATAGAGAAGGCGAGAAGAGAGGCCGAGCCTTTGAAATAAAATAGCCGCACTTTCGCCAGATCCAATCGTATGTTTCTCCCAGCGTAATACAGCAGAAGGAGAAATAGACGCACCTGGAGAAAGTGCCTCGGCATTCATCGTGAGCGGATAATGCCGGCCTATCTCGTAGGTGTTTTTCTCCTGACGTAAATCTTTAGGATCGGGAAGAAAGAAAATAGCAATGGCCACAATGGCACTAAAAAAGGCAATTAGCGCTCGGTGAACCCATGGAAGACGATTGAAAATAGACAGCATTTTAGCGTTCGTTCTATAAAAGTGAATAAAATAGCTAGCTGTTTAGTCTAACTGGTTTCAAAAAACATCGCTATTCGCGTAAGATGGCAAACTATAAAATTTTTGCCAAATCTGTGGGAGTGAACAAGAATGGCGAGTATCGAAGCTGCATTGGCAGAAATAAAACGTGGTGTTGACGAATTAATTCCAGAAGAAGAGTTAATTGCGAAGCTAAAAGAGAACCGACCACTAAGAATTAAACTGGGTGCGGATCCAACGGCGCCTGATATCCACTTGGGCCACACCGTTATCTTAAATAAACTGCGCGCGTTCCAAGAGCTAGGCCATGACGTGACTTTCTTGATTGGCGACTTTACAGGGATGGTTGGTGATCCAACGGGCAAAAATACAACTCGCCCGCCACTGACTCGTGAAGATGTCCTTCGCAATGCGGAAACGTATAAAGAACAGGTGTTCAAAATTCTCGATCCAGCAAAAACCAAAATTCAGTTTAACTCTGAGTGGTTATCTGAGCTGGGCGCGGAAGGTATGATTCGTCTTGCCTCAAACTTAACGGTTGCTCGTATGCTTGAGCGTGACGACTTTAAAAAGCGTTATGCAGGTGGTCAGCCAATTGCGATTCATGAATTTATGTACCCACTACTGCAAGGTTACGACTCTGTGGCAATGGAAACAGACGTTGAATTGGGCGGTACGGATCAGAAGTTTAACCTGCTAATGGGTCGTGAGCTTCAAAAAGGTCACGGTCAGAAACCACAAGTTGTGTTGACGATGCCTCTACTTGTCGGCTTAGATGGCGAGAAAAAGATGTCTAAATCTGCCCACAACTACATCGGTGTGAGCGAAGCACCGAGTGAGATGTTCGGTAAGATCATGTCTATTTCAGATGTACTGATGTGGAGCTATTACGAGCTTCTGTCTTTCCGTCCATTAGAAGAAATTGAGCAGTTTAAAGCGGATGTTGAAGCAGGGAAAAACCCTCGTGATATTAAGGTACTTCTTGCCAAAGAGATCATTGCGCGTTTCCACTCTGAAGCAGATGCAGATGCAGCCGAGCAAGAGTTTGTTAACCGATTTGCTAAGAATCAAATTCCTGATGAAATGCCTGAGTTTACCTTCGAAGCGGGATTACCGGTCAGCAATATTCTAAAAGAAGCAGGCCTTTGTGCATCAACGTCAGATGCGATGCGTATGGTTAAGCAGGGCGCAGCTAAGATTGAAGGTGAGAAAGTAGCAGACGCTAAGTTCGCTCCGGAAGTAGGTACTTACGTATTCCAAGTGGGCAAGCGTAAGTTTGCTCGTATTACCATCGCGTAAACTGTGCGATAGCAATACGTAGATAGTGATAGATAAGCGCCTTAGGGCGCTTTTTTTGTGCAGGTTTTAAACCGTAAGATAAACCAGGTCTCAAATAGTAACAGTGTGATGATCGCATATTGCCAGTGCGTGCCATAAGCGATGAAGTATAAAACGCTGCCCATAGAGAGCCAGATAACAACCAGAGATTGTGTTTTTTCTGTCGGAGTAAGCCCCTGATTTTCTTTTAATCTGCGAGCGAGAGTACCGAGTCTTGGGTGATTGAGAAGCCATTGTTGAAATTTGGGTGAAGCCGAACCAAAACAATAAAGAGCCAGCAAGATAAAAGGAACAGTCGGCAGTAGTGGGACGGTTACGCCAATGGTTCCAAGAATCACACTGGTCCACCCTATACAGATGTAGCCTTTGCGTTTTATGTACGCTTTGGAAAGTGGGCGACGTTTCCTTTCATCTGTCATTATTCACCTAGCATATTGTTTGGTTATTGTTATTAGAGTATGGGATGAAACAATTTGAATTGGCAATGAATCAACCATAAATTTTTAAGTGAAAAAGAGAAATAATCGAAATTTAGCTGACCTGTTTGCATAGGTTTGATACCATTCGCCCCGCTGCTGTTAGAGCAGTTTATTCGGAGCTAACTATGAACAATACCGACCATCCTCCTAGTATGAAGGGAGAAAAGTAACCACTTCGGTATTGGCGATCTCCGCACCTACCTTTGTGGTAGGGCATGTTTCATCTTCCCCCCTGTATTTTTCTCCATCTCTTTCTAGACACCATAAGCTTGCAACGCATTTGTGTTGTAGGGTTTTTTATAGCTTTTAACAATAGCTATAAACACTTATGCGTGATGGTCGTTACCTTTGCCAATCGGGAGATTCGCCATGACGGTAATGAACAATACTTACATTGAAGACACACCTCACTTTTCTCATGAAGAGATTGGTGCTGCGCGTAACGCTTTTTTGCAATATGACCAAGAGAAGCAGTTACATCTTTTAACGGTCATGCCCATTGAAGAAGCTGTGGCGATATTGCATCACTGCTCTGTGGGTTATGTGCAACAACTTATCAGTTTGCTAGAAGGGGAAGGGAACGACAAACGAGCCAGACACTACGCTCACCAGCTGGGCATGATTCATTCGGAAGTGGAAACGGCTGAAGGATACTTAACCACCAGTGTGATGGAGCATGTTAAGCAACGTATTGGTTGGATCATTGCTCTGGCTTTATTGGGCATTGTGTCAGGTTTAATCATTGCACAATATGAAGATACATTGAGTCAGTTGGTATTACTGGCGATATACATGCCGGTTATCGCTGCTGCGGGTGGCAATACTGGGACTCAAGCTGCAACCCTAGTCATTCGAGCTCTAGCTACCGGAGAGCTTAAAAAAAGACAATGGTTAGCGGTACTTTGGAAAGAAAGTCGTGTGGCCGTTTGTTTGGCCTTGGCGATTTCCATTGTGATGGTTGGTCGAATCCTGCTGTTTAGCGATCCGGCGTCTGCAGGTGGCTTTGACCTAAATGTCATTGCACTGGCGATTGCTGTTGCGCTGTTTATTCAGGTAACCTTATCAACCACACTCGGTGGTGTGTTACCTATCGTAGCAAGAGCCGTTAAGCTCGATCCTGCGGTTCTAGTTAGCCCGGTACTCGCGTCAATTGTCGATATTTCAGGAATGTGGATCTATTTCACTGTCGTGAATTATTTTCTAGGTATTGCCTAAGAATGGTAAGACTTTAATACGCATTTAGCCCTTATTGCTTTGTGGATCTATTGTAGGACGAGACAAGCAAGGGCTAAATACGATTCCTGGTTAAACTTAAAAGTAAGGTTCACCTTGTTATGGCTTGGACACTTGCTGGCTGAATGAGACGATATCTTTGTAGAAATATTGCTCAAATTGAGTAATAGGAGCGATAACAGGTTTGTTGTTATTTGATTTTATTGGGTGATAGTCAGTGACGAACTGAACGAATAACGAGCTAGGCTTCCCTTTTTTATCCAACCCGTACCCTGCCATATTATAACTGCCGTACACGGAACCACTCTTGGCAATGATCTGCCCTTTAATCGGTGCTTTACGCATACTGCTGCGGTATTGCAGCGTTCCTGTTTTTCCTGACGTTGGCATGGCTTGAACAAGATTAAGTTCATCATCATGTATCCAGATATACCGTAATATCGACGCCATATCTTGACTGGTGAATCGATTGTTACGAGAAAGCCCAGAGCCATCGACCAGCCGTGCTTGTTCCAAATTAATCCCAGTCTTAGCCCAAATAATTTGTTTCATGGCTGACGTTCCATTACTGAAACTGCCTGGCTGGAGGTAGAAATGCTGACCAATGGTTTTGGTTAAGTTATCCGCAATTAGGTTATCGGATTTCTTGAGCATGACATCGAGCAGTGCGGGTAGTGTTGCCGACTTATGCTGCGTCAAAAGTGTTGTTGCAGAAGCATCAAATGAAGAGTCTGGTCGCCCTATTTTTATTGAACCGTAGAGTTCAATATTCAGTTGGTTTAAAAGGGTGTAGACCATGCGTGTGGTGTATTGCTCTGGGCTTTGTACAGCAAATTTAAGTGGAAGAGGTTTACTTCGCTCCACTAAGCAACCGTTGAGTTGGTACTGATTATTACTTTTCGCAAGGAGTTCTAGGTCGCATTGGCTGCTTTCTTGCTCTACTTTGCTGACGGTCCGTGCTTTAGTGGAGACATGAATAGGAAACTGCTCGGGAACGTATACTCGTGTTAAGCCAGTATCCAACGTATATATGGACGCTTGAACACAGTTTTCATCGAGAGTGATGGCACTGGCTGGTGCGCTGTAGCACACCCCAAGAATATCCCAAGGCCATCCTACCGCGCGATCGTACCCAGAAAAAATTGAATTATCGAGCCAAATATCCCCCTTGATTTGGTGAGTTCCCCTGGTTTTGGCGCTTTGTAGCATGTCGCGCAGGTTTTGCGTGGTCAGGGTGGGATCGCCTGAGAACTGGATAATTAAGTCGTCTTGATACCTTAAAAGTGAGGTTTGGTAATGGAAGTTATCGCCAAGTTCCAGTTTGGCTGCGAGCGCAGTGACCAGTTTTAAGGTACTGGCTGGTGGGAATAGTTGCTCGGTATTTTCTGACAGAGAAGTTGCTTTAGGGCTAGAGAGGCTTTCTAATATCAAGCTATTTCTGCTACCCGCTGGGAGTGTTTGTACGGGTTCATAACTCATTGCATAAGAGCTCAGTAGTACTGAAAATGCCAAGGCTGAGAGCAAAAATAACTTGTTGAGTTGGAGCTGTAGTGGGAAGACCATCTCTAATGTAGTCCTTAAAAAGTGGATGATTTTAGTATAAAGAGTGAGGAAGATAAGGCAAAGGGAACATGCCGTAGATATGAAAAAGGTCCGGCATTTGCCAGACCTTAAGGTATCATTGCTTGAAATTAGAATGAATATTTTAGGCCAAGACGAAGTGTATCTTCAGCGTCTTTTGCACCAACAGAGCTTTCGCTCATGTTGTTCAGCATGTAAGCAACGTATGCATTGATATTTTTGTTGAATGTGTAATCACCAGTGATTTCGAAGAAGTCACTGTTTTCAGATTTTACACCATTATCTTTAAGTTCAGTCTTTTGGTAAGCGCCTTTAAGGGCGAAACCATTACCAAAACCGTATACGGCGGCAAATTCCATACCGTCGAATTCAGTGTTAGCTTTATCATCTTGATCACCTGTGGTGTAAGTACCCGCTAGGTAAAGAGAGTCAAGTGTATAGTTTACACCAGCAATGATTGCATCACCTGAACCTTTGTTTTCACCATTGTCTCCACCTGAGTAGCCAAGGCCGAAGCCTAAGCCCATTGGCAAAGTGTAAATAGCAGAAATACCGTAGCCATCCGTATTTTTGTCTTCACCAGCAATGTAACTTGCTTTTAAGCTAAGTGCGTCGAAGTTACCAGCATAAGCGATCGTGTTGTTAATCTGCTCGTTACCAGCGTTAATGAACTCTTTTTGTGCGCCAGTAAAAGTAGTGACATCTGACATTTGTGAAATTTGTACAGCAGCAGTATCTTGACGACCAAATGATACCGCACCAAAGTCACCTTGAAGGCCCGCAAACATGTAACGTTGTTTGAAGCTCGTTGTTGATGAGTTATCTGCCGAAGATTGGACACCTTGCTCACCTTCGTAGAAACCAAAACCACTTAACGTGTCAGAAATTTGAGTCGTACCTCCAACATTTAAACGAAAACGGCTTTGGTTAGCCATTGTACCTTCAATTTCCTTACCGCCATTCCCAATGAAGTCACCACGGAACTCAGCACGTCCACCAACATTAAGTTCTGTACCGTCTGCACTGTATACGTTTGCCGCATTAACACTTGTTGTACCTGCTGCAGCTACCACCGCTAGAGCAATTAGAGTCTTGTTCATTTTATTGTCCTATTTTGTTGTCCATAAATAGTTACTTTTGCGAGGTACTTCAACCTCTGTGCCAATGTATCCTCGGCCTTATACGGCTTTAAATCAAGTTTCATATGTAAGATTTATGTCATAAGTTCAATTGATGGGTTTTTGTGCTAAAAAGTATGAGAATGTCGAGAACGAGAATTTCTTAGACCTAGCGGTGATATGGAATTTTACTTAAGAGAGCATGAAACCAAATTATAGGGAGTGCGAATCTCTCATGTTAATCTATCGTTAGGATTGCGATTTTGAGATTCCATCCAAGTAAATTTTAATGATTTAGCAGACAAGTTTGTTTACACTACTAGAAAGTTGATCCACCAATAAACCACCTGAATAAATATGGTTCGGGGGGTTTTGTTTTGTCCAAAGTTCCCTTTGGCATAGAGGTATATATGGAAAAGGTTCCAATGACTGTGCGTGGCGAAAAGCAGCTACGTGATGAATTAGAAAGATTACTTAAGATGCGTCCGATTATTTCAGCCGCAATTGGTGAAGCTCGTGAACTAGGCGATTTGAAAGAGAATGCTGAATATCATGCCGCTCGAGAAGAGCAGGGTATTTGTGAAGCACAGATCCGCGATATCGAATATAAGCTATCGGTAGCTCAAATTATCGATGTGACGAAAATGGAAAATACCGGAAAAATCATTTTCGGTACTACCGTTACGTTGATCGATGTTGATACCGATGAAGAAGTGAAATACCAAATTGTCTCTGAAGATGAAGCGAATATTAAATCGGGCCGTATTTCAGTGAAATCACCAATTGCTCGTGGTTTGGTTGGCAAACACGAAGGTGATGAGGTCGTTATCTCTACACCGGGCGGTGAGAAAGACTTTGAAATAGATAAAGTAGAATATATTTAATTTGTCCGGCGACTAATCGCTACAGATACTAAAAAGGTCGCATCATGCGACCTTTTTTCACACTACAATAATCAAAAGACAAATTATTTGCGTGGGATTTCGATTTTACGCTGCTCTGATTGACGAAATAGGACCAGTACTTTGCCAATAGATTGTACTTTTTCTGCTTTAGTTTCACGAACAATAGCGTCAATAATCAGTTGCTTAGTATCACGATCTTCAGAAGCAATCTTAATTTTGACCAATTCGTGGTGATCAAGAGCAATTTCGATTTCCGCTAGAACAGCTTCGGTGAGTCCATTCGCGCCCATAAGCACGACAGGTTTTAGACTGTGCGCTAGGCCTTTAAGGTGCTGCTTTTGTTTGGTGCTTAAGTTCATTATGCGGCCAATTTATTTTTGGTTAGGGTTGAAAAAAGCTATTTTAACGCCATCTAATGCTGAAGACTATAATTTATTGGTCTTAGTTAATTGCGATTGGGTTTTTGCCCTTTAATTTAGGTATCTAATGAGTAAACAAAAACACTCAGCCAGCTCAGGTCGTTGGTTGAAGGAACATTTCGACGATAAGTACGCTAATGAAGCTCGTAAAAAAGGCTATCGTTCTCGTGCTTACTTTAAAATGGAAGAGATCCATCTTAAAGATAAGTTATTTTCCCCTGGCATGACGGTTGTTGATTTGGGGGCTGCCCCTGGTGGTTGGTCTCAATACGCGGCTAAAATAGTGGGTGATGAAGGGCAAATTATTGCTTGTGATTTACTGCCTATGGATCCCATTGCTGGTGTAAGCTTTTTACAGGGTGATTTTCGTGAAGATGCTGTATTAGAAGCGTTACTCGATAGAATTCAACCAAGTATGGTTGATGTTGTCATGTCAGACATGGCACCTAATATGGCTGGAAATGCGTCCGTTGATCAGCCTCGTTCCATGTATTTAGTGGAATTAGCTTTAGATATGTGTCGACAAGTTCTGGCACCTAATGGTAGCTTTGCTGTTAAGGTTTTCCAGGGCGAAAGCTTCGATGATTATGTCAAAGAAGTACGTAGCTTGTTTAAAGTAGTAAAAATAAGAAAGCCAGATTCCTCAAGAGCTCGCTCGAGAGAAGTCTACATCGTAGCCACTGGTTACAAAGGTTAACCATTTCGCCACTAAAGGCGAACGTTAACACTATAGCTACAGGTGTTAAACTGTAGTACCCTACCTTTAATTACAATTAGTTATCGAGAGGCTTACACCTTGAGTGACATGGCAAAAAATTTAATTCTGTGGCTTGTTATTGCTGTTGTTTTAATGTCAGTTTTCCAGAGCTTTGGCCCTGGTGAAAGTAATGGCAGATCAGTAGATTACACCACGTTTGTACAGGAAGTTGGCCAAGGCCAGATTCAGGAAGCAACTTTTAAAGGTCAAGAAATTGCCTTTACTCGTCGTGGAGGTGGCTCTCGTTTTGTCACATACATGCCGGTATATGATGAGAAGCTTCTAGATGACCTCATTAACCAAAATGTGAAAGTTCAAGGTACACCTCCAGAAGAGCAAAGCCTTCTAGGGACTATCTTTATTTCTTGGTTCCCTATGATTTTACTTATTGGTGTATGGATATTCTTCATGCGTCAAATGCAAGGCGGCGGCGGCAAAGGCGCGATGTCGTTTGGTAAAAGTAAAGCTCGTATGATGAGCGAAGAACAGATCAAAACGACATTTGGTGATGTCGCAGGCTGTGATGAAGCTAAAGAAGATGTGAAAGAGCTGGTTGATTACTTGCGTGATCCTAGCCGATTCCAAAAGTTGGGGGGTAAAATCCCAACCGGTATTCTTTTGGTGGGTCCTCCTGGTACGGGTAAAACACTTTTAGCGAAAGCCATTGCGGGTGAAGCAAAAGTACCTTTCTTCACTATTTCAGGTTCTGATTTCGTAGAAATGTTTGTTGGTGTAGGTGCCTCTCGTGTTCGTGATATGTTTGAACAAGCGAAGAAAGCCGCGCCATGTATCATTTTCATTGATGAAATCGATGCTGTTGGTCGCCAACGTGGTGCCGGTGTTGGTGGTGGTCATGATGAACGTGAACAAACATTGAACCAAATGTTGGTTGAAATGGATGGTTTTGAAGGTAATGAAGGTATCATCGTCATTGCTGCAACTAACCGTCCGGACGTATTGGATCCAGCATTGCTTCGACCTGGCCGTTTCGACCGTCAAGTGGTGGTTGGTTTGCCAGATGTACGTGGTCGTGAGCAAATCCTGAAAGTTCATATGCGCAAAGTTCCTCTAGCAGGTGATGTTGAACCGTCGCTTATTGCTCGTGGTACACCAGGGTTCTCTGGTGCTGATCTTGCTAACCTTGTGAACGAAGCGGCATTGTTTGCAGCGCGTAGCAACAAGCGCAATGTCTCTATGGTTGAGTTCGAATTGGCGAAAGATAAGATTATGATGGGTGCAGAGCGCCGTTCAATGGTCTTGTCTGAAGACACGAAAGAATCAACTGCATACCATGAAGCAGGTCACGCTATTGTTGGACGCTTAGTACCAGAGCACGATCCTGTGTACAAAGTATCAATCATTCCACGTGGCCGTGCGTTAGGCGTGACAATGTACTTACCAGAGCAAGATCGTGTAAGTATGAACCGTCAACATTTAGAGTCGATGATTTCTAGCCTTTATGGTGGTCGATTGGCTGAAGAGCTTATCTATGGTTTGGATAAAGTATCCACAGGCGCATCCAACGATATTGAACGTGCAACTGATATTGCTCGTAAGATGGTCACTCAGTGGGGCTTCTCTGAAAAACTCGGTCCTCTGTTGTATGCAGAAGACGAAGGCGAAGTGTTCCTAGGCCGATCAGTAACGCAAACTAAGCACGTATCAAACGATACCGCTAAACTCATCGATGATGAAGTTCGTGTTCTTATTGACCGTAACTACGCTCGAGCGAGACAGATCCTAGAAGACAATATGGATATCATGCATGCAATGAAAGACGCACTGGTTAAGTACGAAACCATTGATGCAGGCCAAATTGACGATCTAATGGAGCGCAAATCAGAGATTCGTGAACCTGCTGGCTGGGGCGATCAAGACAAACCTCAAGCTGATATCGAAAAAGAGTCAGCGAAAAAGCCTGAAGAAGACAAAGCATCTGAAGATGACAAAGCGAAAGCTCAGTCTACTCAAGATAAGTCTACTGAAGCGAACGGTAATGATGAGCAACCTGCAGATAAAAAAGACGCAGAGTAATCATATTCACTAATGTAAACCCCGAGATATCTCGGGGTTTTTGTGTTTTAGAGCTATCTATAATTAGAGCTATGAAAATAACAGCAAACACCAAACAGTTAGATCTCTCCACTCCTCAAATTATGGGGATTCTCAACGTCACACCGGATTCATTTTCTGATGGAGGACAGTTCTCCTCTCTAGAGCGAGCGATAGCACAAGCGGATAAGATGATAGCCGCGGGGGTGAGCATTATCGACATCGG
>NZ_JBNGCJ010000137.1:0-268 GCF_049974785.1 Vibrio genomosp. F10 str. 9ZD137 | reverse complement strand
CGCCGCCGCTCTGAGCCCCATGAAAAAAACTGGCTTCGACTGGCCGGTTTTGCAATGCGCCCAGGGTTTGGCGATGCAACCGACAGTTGGCGCATGGACCAAATCTGGCCTATCTATCAACAAGGTATTCAATTTCAAAACCACCAAGGTTGGACCGATTGGTGGGTATTCTGGCGTCGGATAGCCGGAGGACTAAACCAAGAGCAGCAAGAAACTATTTTGGCAGACATTGCTAAATTCTTGCATCCCGGCAGATCGGAAGAGCGGT
>NZ_JBNGCJ010000136.1:0-303 GCF_049974785.1 Vibrio genomosp. F10 str. 9ZD137 | reverse complement strand
CGTTGTAGGGGTGGTAACCTTGACGGGTATCGGTCTTGTCATGACTGACTTTGTTGAGTTTATCTCAGGTGGTAGCATCATTCTTATGTTGCTCTTCACCGCGGTTATCAGCTTGATTCTGGGAATGGGCCTACCTACAACCGCGAATTACATCGTTGTTTCGACCCTTATGGCACCGGTCATCGTGACTCTAGGGGCAGCACACGGACTGATTATTCCTCTCATCGCTGTACACTTGTTTGTTTTCTATTTCGGTATCCTTGCCGATGATACCCCTCCGGTCGGAAGATCGGAAGAGCGGTT
>NZ_JBNGCJ010000135.1:0-1843 GCF_049974785.1 Vibrio genomosp. F10 str. 9ZD137 | reverse complement strand
TGATCCGCTCTTCCGATCTAGGCCCGCCCATTTCAGTCTGTACCCAGCCTGGGTGTAGCGCAAGAACAGTAAACCCGTCTAGGGTTAAGTCGTTACTTAAACTCTTCACAACTGAGTTTAGAGCGGCTTTAGAGGAACGATAGAGGTAACCGCCGCCTGAGGTGTTTTCTGCCATGCTGCCAACTTTCGATGACAGACAAGCGATCTTTTTCACATCGCTATTCTTAAACATGGGTAATAACGTTTCAACCAGCTTTAAAGGCGCGATGGTGTTGATCTCAAAAACCCGGCGCCACTCTTCGACATCGGTATTACCCAAGCCGTAGCCTTTTGGACCATAGTAGCCTGCGTTGCTGATCAATATATCAATCGGCTGAATTTTCGAAGGGAGTTTGCTCACGGCTTGGTAATCGGTTAGCTCTAACTGAATGCAGGTAAGGTTGGTGTTGTGGTCTGCGAATGAGAGCAGTTCTTGTGCTGAATTGGCATCTCGATAAGTCGCGTACACCTTGTGGTTACCTTCCAAGTATTGTTGAGTCAGGCTTAAGCCAATACCGCGGTTCGCTCCAGTAATAAAAATTGCGCTCATGGTGATTCCTTTTCAGTTTAATTAGTTAAGTTTGATGGCTTAACACGAGAAAATCAACGCTCCACCAACTGGCCATGAGCATTCCCACAAAAATCATTACTGCTGCCGTAGACCCGCAGATCACCCCAAGGATGAGTATTATGTTTTTCATTGCTGTTTTTCCTTAGAATTAACAGCAATGATAATCATTATCATTAATTGGAGTTGTCGCCAAGTCTGAGACTGTTATGATTTTGAGAAAAATACGCAATTAGCCCAATTATGATTCCTTTAATTTATCACCCAATCTATTCACAGCTACCTTTACCAGAGGGTCATCGTTACCCAATCAACAAATATCAGCTTTTACATCGTGCTATTGAAGCCTTAATGGATAACGATCCGCAATGGGACATCATGTTTGACGTGTTCCAACCAGTCTCCGTTTCGGTTGAACAGGTAAAGCAGGTACACGATAGTGAGTATGTTGATCTGCTTGTTTCAGGAAATTTGCCCGCGGCCAAAATGAGGCGTATCGGATTTCCTTGGAGTGAACAACTTATCGAAAGAACACTCTACTCAAGTGGTGGAACCTGCTTAGCGGCAGAAATGGCCATTGATAGTGGTGTCGCGATTCACCTCAGTGGTGGGTATCATCATGCACATCACGATTTTGGTAGTGGTTTCTGTCTCTTCAACGATCTGGTGTTGGCAGCCAAGCATGCACTGATCTTTGAACATATCGATAAAGTGCTTATCGTCGATAGTGATGTTCATCATGGTGATGGCACTGCGACGTTATGTGCAGGCAATGATGACATTATTACTCTGTCATTCCATTGCGATAAAAATTTCCCTGCACGTAAACCGCTATCCGATTTCGATGTGCCATTAAGTCGCGAAACAGAAGACGAAGAGTTTTTGCGCTGTTTTGAACAAGTCACCAAACTGGCGATTGCTCATCACCAGCCCGATCTCATCATTTATGACGCGGGTATCGACATTCATCAAGACGATGAGCTGGGTTACTTAAATGTGTCTACAGAAGGGATCTTCAAGCGTGATTGTTTGATGATCAATTTAGCGAAATCAGAGTCTATCCCGATGGCGTGTGTAGTCGGTGGTGGATATAGAACTCAACATCAAGATCTGGTTCCTATTCACATGCAGTTATTGAAAGCCGCTCATAAAGTGTATGGCTAGCGAGGTTGCGTAAAGCCAAAAGAACCTTCAAATTGAAGGGGGATAGATGCAAAAAAGCCCACTGATTTCTCA
>NZ_JBNGCJ010000134.1:0-305 GCF_049974785.1 Vibrio genomosp. F10 str. 9ZD137 | reverse complement strand
AATCACAGTCGGTTCGAAAGGGGGAGTATGCCAATGTTCTAGGGTGCCAGCTGGAACCACATCGGTATGGCCAGCAAAAGCAAATAGAGGAGACTCTGTTCCTCGGCGAGCCCAAAAGTTGGTGGTGTCGTCATAAACCATGACTTCAATTTCAAAACCTAATGCTTTTAGGCGTTGGATCATAACCTCTTGGCATCCTGCATCTTCTGGTGTCACGGATTCGCGACTAATAAGGTCTTTTGCAAGAGCCAGAGTTGGGCTATCTGTCATCCTTGGTGTCCTATAAATGAGATCGGAAGAGCGGT
>NZ_JBNGCJ010000133.1:0-324 GCF_049974785.1 Vibrio genomosp. F10 str. 9ZD137 | reverse complement strand
CTGTCACATCCATATCTGCGAGTGCCGACAACGACAATTTGCCTGTACTATTAACTGCAGTGTTCTTGAGATAGCTGGATACTGTTAATCGGTTCGACTCTGAGCCAATTTGGTTTTCAGAGACCGCTGCGCCAATAGAAACACCTACGCCCCCACCTTTACCACCACCGCCTGACACGCTAACCGCAAATACGTTAGCACTGATACCGGATTGATTTTCTGAATTAAGAGAGACACTTCCCGAATTAAGAATGGAGCTTTCCTCCATATATGCCGCCGTCGTTCCACTGATGCTGTTTATTGAGTTAGCTCCCGCTCCCGCGA
>NZ_JBNGCJ010000132.1:0-4684 GCF_049974785.1 Vibrio genomosp. F10 str. 9ZD137 | reverse complement strand
GCCTGTCCCGCCTGCTGCGGTTGTTTTTCCGATGATAGCGAGAACAATATCTTTAGCCGTAATCCCCGCCGCTACTTTGCCTTTTACTTCGATTTTCATCGTTTTAGCACGAGCTTGCTTTAACGTTTGAGTTGCGAGAACGTGCTCTACTTCAGAGGTGCCGATACCAAATGCTAGTGAACCAAATGCGCCGTGAGTAGCAGTATGCGAGTCACCACAAACAATCGTCATGCCAGGTAGAGTAATGCCTAGCTCAGGCCCCATCACGTGCACGATACCTTGGTATTTATGGTTAAGGTCGTAGAGGGTAACACCGAAGTCTTCACAGTTTTTTGATAGCGTTTCCATCTGGATTTGCGCCATTTTCCCTGAGGCAGTGATGTCTTTGGTTGTTGTTGAAACGTTATGATCCATCGTGGCAAACGTCTTGCTGACTTGGCGAACTTTTCGTCCTTTTTCTCGCAAGCCGTCAAACGCTTGCGGGGAAGTCACTTCGTGAACCAGATGGCGGTCAATATAAAGGATAGGGTTTTCGCCTTCCGCTTCGACAGCTACGTGCGCGTCGTAGACTTTTTCATACAGTGTTTTAGACATTGTTGCTTCCTTTCCTTGTCGCCGTTGTCACTGTGTTATGCCCATAAATCAGAAAAGGTTCGAGTCATGGGCGTTAGCGTACTTAATTGACGACAGTCATTATTATTATGAATTTAAAATATATTCAGCGATCTTATCGCCCATTTCTGAGGTAGTCAGTGCTGGATTGTTGCCAGCAAGATCAGCGGTAAGTTCTCCTGCTGATAGTGCTTTAGAAACGGCGCTTTCAATATCTTGAGCCGCTTCTTCTTCGTTTAAGCTATAACGAAGCATTAACGCAGCAGATAAAATCTGAGCCACTGGGTTTGCAATGTTCTTACCAGCGATATCTGGAGCGCTTCCACCTGCAGGTTCATACAGACCAAATTGGCTTTCATTAAGACTAGCGGATGGCAACATGCCCATAGAGCCTGTAATCATTGCACACTCATCAGAAATGATGTCACCGAAAATGTTAGAGCAAAGCATCACGTCGAATTGAGAAGGATCTTTAATTAACTGCATGGTCGCGTTATCAATATAGATATGAGAAAGCTCGACATCTGGATAGTCTTTGGCAATCTCTTCTACCACTTCACGCCACAATATTGAGCTTTGCAGTACATTGGCTTTATCGACAGAGCATACTTTTTTGCCTCGTAGGCGAGCCGACTCAAAGGCAATTTTAGCAATGCGTTCGATTTCAAAACGGTGATAGATTTCAGTATCGAATGCTTTTTCGTTAGCGCCTTCGCCTTCACGGCCTTTAGGTTGCCCAAAGTAAATACCGCCAGTTAATTCACGAACCACGACAATATCAAACCCACGCTCAGAAATATCGGCGCGAAGCGGTGAGAAATTTTCTAGGCCCGTATGAATTTGAGCTGGACGTAAATTACAAAACAGTTGGAAGTGCTTACGTAGCGGGAGCAGTGCGCCACGCTCTGGTTGATCATTAGGCGGAAGGTGTTCCCATTTTGGGCCACCGACAGAGCCAAATAATACCGCGTCAGATTCTTCACAGCCTTTGATAGTTGTTTCTGGAAGTGGGCAGCCATGATTGTCAATCGCAATACCGCCGACATCGTATTCTTCACGAGAGAAGCTGATCGCGTGCTTCTTCTGAATAGCATCAAGTACTTTATGCGCTTGCTGCATGACTTCAGGGCCAATGCCATCACCGGGTAAAATTGCGATTTTGTAATTTTTGTCTGTCATGTTAATCCTTTAAATATATGATGTTTTTGGTTCACGCCTAATAAGGAGCTCTTATTCAGGCATGAACGCATTTATTCTGTTTGGGCTTATACCGTCGCGACTTTATTTTGTTTAATTTCAGCGATTTCATCGGCTCTATGAATGCTATTAATTACGTGCAGTAACGCTTGGCCTGATGCTTCGACGATATCAGTAGAAATACCGGTTCCGTGGTATTTCCTGCCTTTATAGTTGGCGATGATGTCAGCTTGACCTAAACCATCTTCCCCTTCACCTTTCGCGGTTAGGTCAAATTTATCTAGCACAATATCATAACCTGTAACTCGATAGATACACTGGTAAAGAGCGTCAACAGGGCCGTTACCAACCGCGGCTTCTGATGTCTCTTTATCGCCACAAAGCATCTTAATACTCGTTGTAGCCATGACACTGCCAGACTGAACACTTAGATAGTTCAACTTGAAGAAGTCGTCTTCTTCACGAAGGTTTGAGAAGTGGACCAATGCTTCCAAATCGTAATCAAAGACTTGGCCTTTGCGATCGGCCAATTTTAAGAAGTCTTCATACAAAGCATCTAGGCTGTATTCTTCGTCTTTATATCCCATAGAGTCCATGTGGTTCTTTACTGCCGCACGGCCACTTCGACTGGTAAGGTTTAATGCCTTGTTCTTCAGACCAATAGACTCAGGGGTCATGATTTCATAAGTGTTCTTATTCTTAATCATACCGTCTTGGTGAATACCTGAGGAGTGACTAAAGGCATTGGCGCCAACAATCGCTTTGTTGTCTTGTATCGGCATATTACAAAGTTGGCTAACCAGTTTGCTGGTGCGGTGAATTTCATCGTGTTTTAGGCCCGTATGAACACCTAGCAATTCCTCGCGAGTCTTGATGATCATGGCTATTTCTTCTAATGAGCAATTACCTGCACGCTCACCGATACCGTTAATGGTTCCCTCAACTTGGCGAGCACCCGCTTGGACAGCTGAAATTGAGTTGGCAACAGACATACCCAAGTCATCATGACAGTGTACCGATATGATTGCTTTATCAATATTAGGTACGCGGTTGAACAGTGTTTGAATAATGCCACCAAATTCATTCGGTACCGTGTAGCCAACCGTATCGGGAATATTAATGGTGTTTGCCCCTGCGTTGATCGCAGCTTCTACCATGCGGCAAAGGTCGTCAATCGGTGTTCGCCCTGCATCTTCACACGAAAACTCGACGTCATCGGTGTATTTACGAGCATGTTTAACCGCTTTTACCCCCATTTCAACGACGTCATCATAGCTACGACGCAATTTATCTTGCACGTGAATCGTCGAGGTTGAAATGAAAGTATGAATACGAAACGCTTCGGCCACTTTCAATGCTTCTGCTGCTGCATCTATGTCTTTTGCAACGGCTCTAGAAAGACCACAGATGCGGCTATTCTTGATGTGACGAGCGATGGTTTGAACAGATTCAAAATCACCCGGAGAGGACACAGGGAAACCAGCTTCTATCACATCAACACCAAGGCGTTCGAGTGCGTAAGCAATTTGCAGTTTCTCTTTAACGGTCAAACTTGCTGACAATGCTTGCTCACCATCACGTAACGTGGTGTCGAATATAATGACCTGATTACTCATATTTGCTTCCTTAGTGATTAGACGTCTTAGCGTCAGTTAATCGTTTACTTCCAGTCCATAACTACAAAAAAACCCGCATCTCAGTGCGGGCTTTTGGAATTCTTGTGTGGCTAATTTTCTTCCATGACCTACCCGCGCGATTGTTTCACGATAAGGAGGAGGTTGAGCAGGATAGAAAATTGCTTTGTCATTGTTAACTGCTTCCTATAGAGAGTTAAAGAAACCACAAAATTAAGTTAACAAATTAGTACCGCACTCCAGTTACAACGTCAACCATTAAGTTGATTTTTTACTCATATCGGATCAGTTAGCCACTGAAATTGCGAAGATCCATAAATTAATCAAATGATGAACTTGTGATTAATTATTAACCTATCGGTTGCGATTTTATCTGCCTATAATTAATCGGTTGATTAATATGTGGGATAACCATGAGCAATAGCGAGAGAAAAGTAGGGCGACCGCGTCAAGACACTGAGTCGAGAGATAAGCTTTTAGCGAGTGCGCAAGAATTATTCACGTTGATGTCTTATGACAAAGTGTCCACTCGAAAAATAGCGGATAAAGCCGGTGTCAATATTGCGATGATTCGCTACTACTTTGGCAATAAAGAAGGACTGTTTGAAGCGATGTTGCGTGATGCTTTATCACCGATGCGCCAGCAAATGAGCAAGCTGGTTAAAGACAGTACTCATAAAAATCTGATTGACCTGATGCGAACCTATTATCAGGTCATGATTAAAACCCCTAAGCTGCCTCGTTTAATCGTCCAAGTCATGAATATGCCCGCCAATGACTCTCAGCGCCAATTAGTCGAAAAAGTGTTTTTAGATATTACTCAACCAATGCAAGTAATTATCTTTGATAAGTTATTGTCTAGCGGGGTTATTCGCTCAGAAATGGATGCTAAACTGTGTCGGTTTTCCTACATCAGTTTAATGGTTTTTCCTTTTCTTGCGCCTCCTGCCATGCTTCGTTTACATGGTGTTGAACTGAATGCTGATTTCTTGTCTCAATTATTTGAGCACAATATAAAACTCATGACTCAGGGATTCCTAACCCCTGACGTTATATAAGGACATAAGAATGGCCGTAAATCGTAAGTTTTTGTTTATTCCTGCTGTCATCATTGGCGTTGTCGTGTTGGTCCTGGCGATTAAAATGAAGCCATCATTACCCGTTAAGCCAGCACAGGATCGTGCACGCTTAGTCGAAACGATACCGCTTCAATTAACGTCCATGGCGCCACTGGCTATAGG
>NZ_JBNGCJ010000131.1:0-2345 GCF_049974785.1 Vibrio genomosp. F10 str. 9ZD137 | reverse complement strand
TGCCGCTTAGCAGAGCGTTATATGTCCGGAAGGGTTTGGTGTAATGTTTGAAAGGATTCAGTATGAAAAAAGGGCATTTATTAACCTTAACTTTTGGTTTTATTCTGTTTATATTTGTTGGCAGTAAGTTGAATTTGTTCGGTTCAGGTAATTCAGAGTCCTTTCCAAAATTTCCTAAAGTGGCAGGTTTTACTGTTTCAGATAAATATGATGGTCAATGGGTAGGAAGGCGTATAAACACCACTAGCAATAATATGTGTGAACGCACTACTATAACTGGAAATATTTTAGGCGGGAAAGCCTCACTACTTCTTACATACAATGGTACACCGCTCCAAGGTTGGGTTTCAGAGCAGGGGCAGCTAATTTTGTATGCCAACCATCGGCAGTGGGACTACAGGTTTTCCGGTGAAGGCTTAGGAAGCAAAATAACGGGGAAGTGGCATTTAACAAATGGACCATGCCGGGGTACTTGGTATATTGAGCGTAAAGCTTAACTTTCTAAAGCAAAACACCAGTAGTTTATGAGTGCTAATTTTAAGAAATTATGTGTATGAAATTCATATGGTTAAAGATATTTGTGACAGTTTTGGTTTTTGCTGGTTTATTTGGTGTTGTGTACTACAAAGTTGCCAGTGGCAGCATATAACAAACAATTTAAGCTGACAGCCAACGTGTGGCACTTTTAGTTCCAAATAGCTTGGGTGTAATCGGTGCATTGCTTTAAGTTGGGTATTACGTTGGTCTGCAGCTTAATTGGGCGTTAGCTGTGCCCATAGGTGAGGTATGTTTTGCATGTCAAAATATTACGATGAAGTTCCGTTCGAATACGGCGAGGAGATTCCAGCTACTCCTGGTGAGGTGCGTGGCCATGGCTGGAGTGCAAAGCCCCAAGGTTCAAAATTCGTTTTGTCATTTTTGTCTGGGGCACTAATGGGGCGAAATATAACAATCGAAATATCTGAGGCAGATTATACTTCTGCACAAGAAGGCACACTGGTACTTGATGAAATCTGTAGAAAATACTCAATCAGCTAACAAACTGCTCAACAGGATTAACAAACTTTCGGCAATTTTGGTTTGTTTAGCTTTGGCGTTTACAGTAGTAAATTTTGGCTAAGTGGTTATGTTTGTTAACCTATTAGCAGGGCGTTATGCGCAATTAGAACAAAGGAGGTTCTATGCTTTACTTTCTAACGGCCTTTGCGGTGGCTTTCGGTTACTTGTATTACAGAAAGAAATCAAAAAAACTTTCAACCACAAGTGAAGTAAATAATCTAGAAGGAATTCCAAATAGGCTTGAAAGCGCAATTGAGGAATCTACTCTCGACATACTTAACTGTGATATCTATATGCATTACAGCCAGTATGGACTAACTGAAAAAAGAGGAGATCCAGAATGGGAAAACCAAGAATTTCATTTTTGGCTAGCGCGAGAAAAATTCGAAAGAAAATCTCTTCCAAAACAATTTCAAAGTTTTGATCAACGCATATTTTTCATATCATCCGATAGAAATGATATAAGCATAGTAAAAAGAGAAGTACCTCCTGAGTTTGGAATGGAAGGTGGTGCTACCAAGTACACCTTTGTTCGTGGCAAAGGCATGCTCAAGATTCGCCAGCTCGCAAGAGATGGAGTTATTAGATATCTCCGCCCAGAACGGTTAGATTTATCTAATCTCAACATTTTGCAGGACAAAGATAATTACTTTTTCTTGTTAAACCACTGCGACCTTCGATTCATAGAAAATCGTTTTTATTTAGATGGTGAGTCTCTGTCAATATCTGAAGCGTTTAAAAATGGTTATCTTATGATAGTAACGTCTGCTATTTATGAGCCAAAATTTGGAGAAAGCGCATAACAAATGCTTTAAGAGGGACAACCAACGCTCGGTGATTTTTATACATAGACTAACTTCTGTGTTTAAGGCACTCCATTTGAATTTCAGAGCAGCGTTGTTTGCCCCTTAAGCAGGCGTTATAACTTGTCTGCCCAATCATGATTATTGGGGTGAACCATGTACCCTTACAAAATTTCTAACATTGTTAGATATTCAAATATTGAGGCTCCGATGAAATTTCTCCGTAAGTATAAAATAAGCGTTCTTTTCTGTATCAGCGGTATTTTGTGTTTAATTGCTTATAACACCATCGGTTCATACGTAGATGAGAATGGCTTCTTAGTTGAGCCATTTGGGTTCATTCCTTTATTTTGGCTTTTTCAGCTACTGGCGTTAGTGGCTTTGGTTGTTACCTTCGTTAAATATAGAAAGGTTCAGTAAACGGGCTAGTTAAGCCACAAGCGCACTAAGAAGCTTCGTCTTAGTATCAAGTTTGAAGTGCGA
>NZ_JBNGCJ010000130.1:0-309 GCF_049974785.1 Vibrio genomosp. F10 str. 9ZD137 | reverse complement strand
ACCGCTCTTCCGATCTTTTCAATGCTTCGAGACAACATTTCGTAGCGACTGTCTTCTGGGCCAATCATTTTCTGCATCACACCCCAGAACTTAATCGCGGCTGGGTAATCTTGGCGCTCAAAGGCGTCAAAGGCCAGCAGAGAGAAAACTCGCAGATCAACATAATCTTGCTGCACTAAGTTGTTGAGAATCGAGCGAGCACGGTTTTGCTCCCCTTCATCATCAGACATCATCAATGCTTGAGCAAAACCTAGCTGAGAGTCAGTGTCAGTAGTATCCAGTCGATACGCTCGCTTCATTGCCCCAATG
>NZ_JBNGCJ010000129.1:0-577 GCF_049974785.1 Vibrio genomosp. F10 str. 9ZD137 | reverse complement strand
GGTCACCGCCAAGACAGACAGCATTCGGCGGCGCAATACCAAGTCGGTGCGGCAAAATCTCAAAAAGATACGTTACTAAGCCAAATGAACGCCAAGGTGAACACGCTGCTTATCGACAAGAGCAATCTTGAACAGCGCCTAGACCGTTATCAATCGACGCTACTTCCACAAGTAAAGTCTCGATCGGAAGCGGTCGGGCGAGGTTATCAAAATAATACCGCACAATTTAATACCGTCATTACCGCCAGCCAAGATGAACTGGCTTTGCAGCTTGAACAGCAACGTCTTGTCACGGATTTAAATCTCGTCAACAGCAACCTATCTGCGTTGCTTGGTGGGTTCAGCTTCAACGTTGAATTGCCACATTTCAACAGTGAAGAACAGAGCGCTCATCAAAGTCAGTCAGGTGCTGTGAATGCAAACCCAGACACCGTGAAGTAAGTGCGGATTGCAATTAAAGACGTAAGAATTAGGAAACCATTATGAAAACAACGAAAATCGTAACGCTCGCTCTTCTGATTGGCGTGGCTCTTGGTTTTGGAGTAGCCGGCGGGTTTAGTGCTAGCCACTACATCTT
>NZ_JBNGCJ010000128.1:0-765 GCF_049974785.1 Vibrio genomosp. F10 str. 9ZD137 | reverse complement strand
GCTGAGAGCAAAATGGCGACAGAGGCTATCGCCAATGAACAGCCTAAGTTGGCTATCGAAGATACTCAGAATGTAGACCAACTGAAAGCCTGGTATCTCAAAGCATCAAAATCTGAGAAAAAAGAATTCCGCCGTTGGATGATCGATCAAGAATAAAGACTTAAATATGAAGAGATTTATAACTTGAAAACAGATAGAAAGAGGAGCTCAGTGCTCCTCTTTTTGTTGATGTGAACATACTTGGGTGGGGTAGCTTACCTATATTGGCTTAATGTATTGGCGTTGGATGAGCGGGGTTACAAAGAGCTATTCTATAAAGCACTGCGATGACTGCACTGCAGTCGATATAGCGTCAACCAGTACCTTTATTTGATCTGCACTGGAGATAAATGGGGGCATCATATAAATGAGCTTGCCAAATGGACGAATCCATACCCCTTGCTTAACAAAGTGGGCCTGTATCACTTCCATATTCACGTTCTGATGTGTCTCGACCACACCAATCGCACCCAGCCAGCGAACATCTTTGACTTGCTCATATTCGAGTAACTTAGGCAGTTGCTGAGAAAATAGTGCTTCAATAGCTTTAGTCTGCGCTAGCCAGTTTCCTTGCTCAATCAGTTCTAAGCTTGCCGCGCCAACAGCGCAAGCCAGTGGGTTCCCCATAAAGGTTGGGCCATGCATAAAGCAGCTGGCTTCACCCGCACATACTGTATCAGCGACGTGTCTGGTAGTGATGGTTGCGGAGAGAGTCATATACCCGCC
>NZ_JBNGCJ010000127.1:0-397 GCF_049974785.1 Vibrio genomosp. F10 str. 9ZD137 | reverse complement strand
CACCACTTAACGCGGCGTTAGGCGCAACAGAGGTTCAGGCAAGGAAAGCAGATGAATTTAAATCAAGTAACATTGGCAGTTCATGATATAGAACTAGCGATTGAGTTCTACACAAAGCTAGGCTTAATTCAAATTGTTGGTAACGAGTACTATGCTAGATTTTCACTTCCCGACGGTGACGCGACTTTTTCAGTCTATCTTGATACAGAAAAACAAGGCTTAGATTGTCGTGGTGTAGTTTATTTTGAGCATGAAAAATTGGATGATCTGGTCTCACATCTTAAGTCTGAAGGTATCGAATTTTCGCAAGAACCAACGATGCAAAGTTATCTTTGGAAAGAGGCAGCACTAACTGATCCGTCCGGTAATAAAATCAAACTGTATTGGGCTGGCGAAA
>NZ_JBNGCJ010000126.1:0-399 GCF_049974785.1 Vibrio genomosp. F10 str. 9ZD137 | reverse complement strand
CGCTCTTCCGATCTTCTGGTGGATCTCTTCACGTCGCAATTGGAGCGATTGTTGGCGGGCTTTCAACGGCTGCGGTAGTGCTGTTTTTATCCTATCAAGGCGGCACTATAAAGCGTCAAAACCTAGTGTTAACCGGTATTGGTGTTGGCGCGATACTCAGTGCATTTAACGGTCTGTTGTTGGTGAAAGGAGAGATAGATAGCGCTATTACCGGCAATTTATGGTTGGCTGGTTCACTGCATGCCAGAACATGGGAGCATGCATATTCAGTACTAGTCGGGGTGGTATTGCTACTACCACTAGTTAAGCTATTTTCTGCGGCCATGGCTGGGCTAGAACTAGGGGAGTTACGTGCCCAGTCGATTGGCATTCGGGTATTAAAACTGCGCCTGATTATGA
>NZ_JBNGCJ010000125.1:0-621 GCF_049974785.1 Vibrio genomosp. F10 str. 9ZD137 | reverse complement strand
CGGTTGCCGATACCAGAGCAACCTCAGGATCGGCTATTTTGTTAGATGTAAAAAGCGGCGCAGTTTTATCGATGGTTAATGCGCCATCTTACAACCCGAATAACCGCTCAGATTTGCAATCATTTAAAATGAGAAACCGAGTGATCACCGATGCGTTTGAACCCGGATCTACCGTTAAACCTTTTGTGGTTTTAGCGGCTCTTGAAAATGGTTCAGCGACAAAAGATACGGTGATCGATACGGGCAACGGCATCATGCGTATTGGTGGTAGTCGAGTGGTGGATACCTCAAAGGTAGGAAAAGCGAACTTAACGACGATATTGCAAAAGTCGAGTAATATAGGTGTTGCAACATTGGCTTTGGATATGCCGCTTGAAGCGCTATTAGGTATGTACAGTTCGGTCGGTTTTGGTGAAACGTCGGGTCTTAACCTGGTCGGTGAAACGTCGGGTATTTTTCCCAACAGACGACGCTGGTCAAAACATGAAATCGCCACGCTCTCCTTTGGCTATGGGTTAACCATTACCCCTCTTCAGCTGGCTCATGCTTATGCGACCTTGGGAAACTACGGCGAATATCAACCTATTCATATTATCGAAAACAATCAGATCGGAAGAGCGG
>NZ_JBNGCJ010000124.1:0-411 GCF_049974785.1 Vibrio genomosp. F10 str. 9ZD137 | reverse complement strand
TATCAGCATCCGCGATTTGTTGCGATGTTAATGGCGCATTATCGATAACGCTTGAGTGACATTCCGTCACGGTATCATGGCCTAATGTTTCTGCTGCCTTTTGCAATAAACCAGCGGCAATAACACTGTTGGCAACACCACTTGGGCAAGCGGTAATGATGGCAATTTTCATAATGTTGACCCTTTTCCTTGTTGGCCTAATAGCCGTTAGCTATTGGCTTATGATGTCTATCTGAGTTTGCGTCTGTAGAGTGTGTAGTTGTTCTTTTGAGGGTATTCCAACGCCAATCTGTGTGACTGCTAAGGCAGACAAAGCGGTGGAAAATTGAAGTAATTCGGTTTTTTTCATCTGTTGCATGTGGCCCCAACAGAGGCCCGCTACCAGCGTATCTCCGGCACCGACTGTGCTCA
>NZ_JBNGCJ010000123.1:0-2776 GCF_049974785.1 Vibrio genomosp. F10 str. 9ZD137 | reverse complement strand
TGAACCGCTCGTCCGATCTTATGAAAAGACCTTTCTCTTTATTCGACCAAACAACATCTAAGGCGGACTTTAGGCGAACTTGCGCTTGTGAGGCAAAATGCTCCGCGCAGCTCGGAAAGCTTTTGAACAGTGCTTGAAGTGAAGAATTGGGAATCAGATAAAGAAGCGTATTCTCGATGGCCGTTGCCCGGTAACTTTTGTCGGAATCAATGTTGGTATCAAAGAAGGTGAAGCCAAACAAATCTTCAGAGCCTAATCTTGCTCTGAGTACACCATCGGATTTTCGTTGTTCCATCGACCCTGTTCTCACGATGTATAAGAACTTCTCTTTACCTTCATCATCCAGTTCGACGACTTCTCCTTTACTTAAATAAGTAATTTGTACCGTGAAGGCCAATTCTCGAAGTGCCTCTTTCGGTATTTTGTCGAAGGGGTCTATTTGACCAATGAACTGAATGATGTTTGGGAGAAGAGATTGAGGCATAGGATAGTCACCACGATTTGTTTAGTATTATTATATAACCACAAGAAATTGTTTCTAGCACTATAAATTAGAACTGTGCATCAAAATTGACTATTTCGATGCCAAACGACGCCATGCAGAGTAAACATAGAAGCACGTATGGTTTGGAAGAACGACAGCAGATAAATAGAAGGATTAAAATAGAAGAGAGATAAAAAAAGCATGCGGATGCATGCTTCTTAGAGCAAAATAACCAAGTAAAAATGTTAACTTGCGACAGGAAGCCTGTGGTTCGCCTCTTGTAAGTGATTGGCAGAAGCCTCACGTGCTTTCGCACTGTTTCCAGCCATTATTGCATCATAAATCTGACGGTGTTCATTGATACAAGTACTCCCCTCTTCGGAAGAGTGGACAATAAAGTTCACAAACATCGTCGTCAGTATATGACCAAAAGGCAGGTAAAAATCGTTACCTGTTGCGTTAAAAATAAGGCTATGGAACTTCATATCGATGTCGGTCCAGAGATCTTGATCAAACACCTCGGCTTCCGATACTTCGACCATTTTCTGAAAAATACCAGACAGTTCGATTCGCTGCTCAGCGGTCGCATGGGTCGCGGCAAGAGCACAAGCTTCAGGCTCGATCGCTCGGCGCAGACCAAGAAATTGTAAGCAGAATTGGTCGATATCAGCGAGTCCATCCATCCACTCAATCAATTGAGGATCAAGAAAGTTCCAATACGCACGGTTTACTACACGGGTACCCACTTTAGGCTTAGACTCTAACAAGCCCTTAGAAGTAAGCAGTTTCACGGCTTCTCGCAACGCAGTACGGCTAATACCAAACTGTTCACACAGCACCATTTCACCCGGAATGATGGACCCCTGAGGAAGCTCCCCAGACAGAATGCCCCGTGCTATCTCTCGGGCTACTTGCACGTGTAGGCTACGTTTTGAACCAGATATTGAGTTAAAAGAACCTGCCATATGTTCACAATTCGCTTTTAATGTATTATTTAACCCCAATTGTAACACTTTACTTTACCGACTCCAAACGAGGAAATCAGATAACGTGAGCTTAGAGACAACAAGAGGTTCAAAGCCTTTTCCAATTTTCATCCATTCATATTTCTTATTAACTCCTCTTATTTATTCATACAAAACCGTCCAGTAGCCGCTCTTTTATTGAGGAAAATCACGATACAGGCTTTTTCTTCGATATTTTTGTGTCTGAAGACGCATTTATGCCTTACTCACTTTGATTAAATATTATCTTATTGTATTATTTATTGATTGGTTTTTAGCATGCTATATGTAAAAACAGCAGTAATCATCGCAAATAGACGCTCTTGTTTACTTGCCTCTAAGGTGGCTTCATGACAATTTTTTCATTGGTGAGTAACTCAAGTCGTAGGATTCATGTGCAAGTCGCTCGACAAATCGCACGAAGCATTCTTTCGGGGGAGCTTGAAGAACATCAAAAGCTACCCAATGAACTCGAACTGTGTGAAATGTTTGGTGTGAGTAGAACTGCGCTACGTGAATCGACCAAGCTTTTGTCGGCAAAAGGGTTGATATCATCCAAGCCAAAGGTAGGGACACATATCCTACCGAGAAATCAGTGGCATTTCCTCGACCCTCAGCTTTTAGAATGGATTCAAGACCTAGAAGATACTCAACCATTTTTATCGCAATTTTTGGGATTGAGAAAAGCAATAGAGCCTGAAGCCTGTGCGCTTGCGGCCATCAACGCGACGGTAGAGCAAAGAAAAACCTTGTCAGTCTTGTTTCAAAAAATGACCATCGCAGCCAATAGTTTTGATTATGATGAATGGACAATCAACGACCACTTGTTTCACCAGGCCATATTCGTATCAACCCAAAATCAGTTCTATATCCCTTTTGGTAATATTCTATCTACGATTTTTAAGCAATTTATCGACCATTCCGCAGAGGGAGGACGCTTTTGCCTTGCAGAGCACAATGCGATTTATGAAGCCATTATGTCGGGAGAGCCAGACCGAGCGCGAACCTCTTCTATCGTTCTGCTCAATGATGAAAACCAAAAACTGGCTCAAGTTCCCGTTCAATTTGTTAACGGTTAGTCAATCCATCACATTTATCTATTAGTTGTTGGAACAACTGCAATTTATAAGGTCCATTCGTGTCGTCGCAATCTTACATTAGAAAGAATTTCTCTTTAGCCTGGCCACTTGCACTGAATGGGCTGCTTATGCAGTCTATGCTAATGATTGATACTTATTTGGTTTCCTCTTTAGGTGAAATACCCTTAGCGGCTATGGGTATTTCAACC
>NZ_JBNGCJ010000122.1:0-309 GCF_049974785.1 Vibrio genomosp. F10 str. 9ZD137 | reverse complement strand
CCCCTGCTTGTAGCTGTTCAATCATGCTGCGAATTTCTGTCGTCGACTCTTGCGTTCGTTGTGCCAGTGTACGTACTTCATCGGCAACCACGGCAAAACCTCGACCTGATTCACCCGCTCGAGCTGCCTCTATTGCTGCATTGAGCGCAAGAAGGTTAGTCTGATCTGCAATGTCATTGATAACCTTTAAAATGGTTTCAATGTTCGCTGTTGCCGTTTCTAATCCTTTCACCTCTTCTACCGCTTGGTCAATTCTTGCCGACAAATTATCGATAGACATTGTGGTTTCACTCACAGATCGGAAGAGCG
>NZ_JBNGCJ010000121.1:0-524 GCF_049974785.1 Vibrio genomosp. F10 str. 9ZD137 | reverse complement strand
TTGTCCGCTTAACGCGGCGTTATATGCTAAGGAGAGTTCATTGAAAAAAATTAATATTAGTGAAAAATTCAAAAGTTTTTCAGATGAGTGGACACCAAAAATTTTAGCTGAAACAAATGGCCAATTAGTTAAGATAGCCAAAGGTTCCGGTGAGCTTGTGTGGCACACACATGATAATGAGGATGAATTGTTCATAGTTTTTAAAGGGCAACTCACTTTGCAATTAAGAAATGGTAATGTTGTACTAAATCCAGGTGAAATGTATGTTGTACCTAAAGGTGTAGAGCATTGCCCTTTAGCAGAACTTGATACACATTTTATGATGATTGAGCCTTCATCTACAGCACATACAGGTGAGCTTGAAAGTGAAGTGACTGTATCATCAGATAAGCAAGAGTGGATTTAGCATATAACAAGACGATTCAACAAGGACAAAAAACAGTTGGCTTTTTGTTCACTCCGTTCACTTATTTTAGCCAACAATTTTTAGCCTGTTAATACGGGCGTTAAGACTCGCTGTGATT
>NZ_JBNGCJ010000120.1:0-511 GCF_049974785.1 Vibrio genomosp. F10 str. 9ZD137 | reverse complement strand
CGTTAACAGTAGCTTTATAACGCCCTTGTTAACAGGCAAAGAACGGTTGGCTAAAATCGCGTAGCGATAGCCGACTGTTTTTTGTCCTGTTGAACAGCTTGTTATACGTTAAATCCAAACTTGCTCTTCTGCTGATACTGTAACTTCACTTTTATCTTCGCCAGTATGTGCTGTTGAAGATGGTTCTACCATCATAAAGTGTGTATCTGGTTGCGCTTTAGGACAATGTTCAACCCCTTTGGGAACCACATACATTTCCCCCGGATTAAGAACAACATCTCCAGCTTTCATCATCAAAGTTAGCTGACCTTTAAATACTATAAAAAGTTCATCTTCATTATCGTGTTTATGCCAAACAAGTTTGCCACTTCCTTTTGCAATTTTCACCAGTTGTCCGTTGGATTCGGCTATAATTTTTGGCGTCCACTCTTCAGAAAATAGACCAAACTTCTCATTGATATTTACTTTATTCACGTAACTTTCCTTAACGTATAACGCTCGCTTAAGCTGC
>NZ_JBNGCJ010000119.1:0-2700 GCF_049974785.1 Vibrio genomosp. F10 str. 9ZD137 | reverse complement strand
ACCGCTCTTCCGATCTAGCTAACACTCCAATCGCCCAAGAGTATCGTTTGTGTTTCCAGAATAGCCCACCAAAAAAAGCAACACAGATAGCAGCAAAAATCGTATGCCCAGATGGGAATGAATAGTCTGTCTCACCTTGCCAGTGGTAGACACGCCAAGGGCTAACTTCCTCAGAAACACTATCGATCAGTTGCATTTGCTTCTCAGAATCCAACTTGTAGAAATGAGAAGGCTTTGGAATCAGTAACTCTTTTGCAAGTAGCTCAGTATAAGGGCGAGGGCTTTCCGTCATCAGCTTTAGGCTGGTCTTACTTACAAACCCAACCAAAAGAAGAACCGTGAGTACCATCATCTGTGCAATCAGTGTTTTCTTAGGTAATTTCAGCATCAATACTGCGAAGCAGAAAACAGTTAAAGTAATGAGAAACCCTCGACTTCCAGCAGAATCCGTGGCTAACGCAATGGAACCACCAAAAGCTGGTGAAACCGCTGATGTTAAGTCGATATTATCGGTCAACAGTGAGATAGGGACTAACACTAACAGCATAAGCCCCAGAAGGATCAAACCCCTGATTTTACTATCAAATAGGCTCTTCAATGTATTTTCTTAACGGCAGTCTCAAAAGTAGCGCAATATTAACGGATAACGTGTTTAGAAAGTATCAGCTGAATGTCAGATTGATGAAAAATCACCCGCTATCGATCACCCACTATCGATAGCTTGTTAATATCAAGAAACAAAGAACCCCTTTAAATGAAACTAAATGTCATAAAAGTGATGCACTGGCCCATGCCCAGCACCAATATCTAACTTATCCGCATGAGCAATGGCCTCGAAAATATATTGTTTGGCCTGACCCACCGCTTCTGCTAATGAATAGCCTTGGGCCAAATAAGAAGCAATTGCCGAAGAGAGCGTACAACCCGTGCCATGAGTATTATTGGTCGCGACTCGCTGGGTTGTGAACACTTGAAGTTCATCATCGATGATAAGTAAATCATTACTTTGTGCGTCTTGATCAAGATGCCCACCTTTTAACAACATACTTTTGGCACCGAGTGACATCAGCTGTTTTACCAATATTGTCATTTCTGCCTGATCTTTCGGTATCGATGATCCTGTCAGTGCCGCCCCTTCAGGAAGATTGGGCGTGACAATATCCGCTAAAGGAAGAAGTTCCGTTTTAAGGGTGCCAATGGCAGCAGGTTCAAGCAGCAGATCGCCGCTGGTTGCAACCATAACAGGATCAAGCACCACAAATTGAGGCTTGTATTGACGAAGCTTTTTCGCCACCAATGCAATGATTTCAGCATCAGCCAACATTCCTATTTTCACCGCCACAATTTTAAGATCGCTAAACACAGCGTCTAACTGCTTCTCTACGTGCTCTAAAGGGATGGGAAAAATGGCCGACACGCCGCAGGTATTCTGAGCCGTAATAGCGGTGATCACAGAGCAGGCATAACCCCCTGTCGCTGAAATTGACTTAATATCGGCTTGAATCCCAGCACCACCACCACTATCTGAACCAGCAATAGTCAAAACAATCGGAGTGGTTGAACGCGAAGAGTGAACAGACATGAAAGCTTCCTAGCAATAAAAACAACATCATAACAAGAAACTAAGCGGGCGAATAATCTCTTTCACCCTCATTAATCTTTGCTAAACATTCTCGCCTGCCTAAACAACTTTGCCAAAAATTAGATTACTGAACTATAGTCATTGTACTCACAAGAAAGGAGATCTTCATGAATCAGTCGGCACTAATTTCACGATTAAATGAGCTGCCTAGAATACAGGCGGTATTGCAAGAGCTTCTCGATATGGTTAACCAAGACGATGTTGATTTTGGCGAGCTGTCGAGGAAAATATCGGTCGATCAAATACTCAGTGCAAGGTTACTCCGCATGGCCAATTCCGCCCACTTTGGCGGCAGTAAAACCGTTTCATCGGTTAATGAAGCATTGCTGAGAGTCGGTACCGGCGCAGTACGA
The DNA here is from genome assembly GCF_049974785.1 of Vibrio genomosp. F10 str. 9ZD137. Lineage (NCBI taxonomy): Bacteria > Pseudomonadati > Pseudomonadota > Gammaproteobacteria > Vibrionales > Vibrionaceae > Vibrio > Vibrio genomosp. F10. The sequence goes on along the minus strand of NZ_JBNGCJ010000119.1, from coordinate 705 downwards.
ACCTTAGTCGTGGCCTCGGTTCTATCCAGTGCGTTTCCAAGCATTAAGACCCTAGACATGGATAAATACTGGACCAATACCTTTGAGGTCTCTGTCATTTCAAGCAAACTCGCTAAAGAAACAGGAATGGATGGTAACGAGGTTTTTACTGCGGGTATTTTGCATAACATTGGTGAGTTAATGATTCATACCTTAGTACCAGAAGAAGCACTAAAAATTCAAGCGCTCATCGATTCCGGAATAAACCCTATCGATGCTCAAGAACAAGTGCTGGATATCTCTGCGCCCTCACTTGGGGCAAAACTCGCGAAAACGTGGAAGTTCCCCGATCACATGGTTGACGCGATAAAGCACTACAATGATCCAAGAGAAGCGGAATTGTCTCCAAAATTGGCGGTATTGTTGCACTTTGCTCACGCGATTAATGACGACTGGGATGCACTGGCTGATGATCAGCAAAAAGTTCTCTACATCGCTGAACATCCCGACGCGAGGCTACTCCATATTTCTTCAGAATTCTCAGCAACCATCGATAATTTTAGGGGTAATGGCCGAGAGTTAGCGACCCAATTAACGGCGGCTTAGCCCGTACAATCAAACCGATTAATTTGACGTGGAGTTCTTCGAGTTTTAAAGAGACTCCACGGGTTCACGCGGCTTGTGTTCCCGTGACCATCTGAAGTCTGAACGTTCATACATAGGACT
>NZ_JBNGCJ010000118.1:0-542 GCF_049974785.1 Vibrio genomosp. F10 str. 9ZD137 | reverse complement strand
GCACTCAGTGGCGTGGGTTCGACATCAGATAACGATGTAAAAGTCGACATCACATCAGGGATTACAGCGACAGAAGCGAACAAATCGATTCTGGCGGATTCAGTCACTGTTACTGCCAAAGACAGTTCAACTATCATTAGTAACGTAGTTGGGGCATCTATTGCCGGGAGTTACTCACCGTCTTCGAGTGCAGGCGCGTTAAGTATTGGGGTATCGCTGGCTGATAATGACGTACACACTAATACACTCGCAACGATAGATAATGTGGATATTGGTTCACAAACACGCAAACTGGATAGCGTCACACTGCTTGCTGACTCAAACGCAAAAATTACCGCGACGTCTGTTGCCGCTTCCTTTGCACTGAGTTACAGCACATCAGGCTCGATCTCAGTATCGGGTGCGGGTGCAAACGCGATTAACACGATTAAGGGCTCTACGAGCGCGAGTATCATCGACAGTGAGTTATGGAGTTCTGGTGATGTCAGTGTTACATCAACGAATACATCAAAGGTCGACGCTAAGGTCGCGGCGGTATCGAT
>NZ_JBNGCJ010000117.1:0-240 GCF_049974785.1 Vibrio genomosp. F10 str. 9ZD137 | reverse complement strand
CGCTCTTCCGATCTGCAACGCCAACGGCACATCACAAGACGCTTTGATACGTGATACAAGTTCTTCCGCTTCATAAGGTTTCAGCAGGCCAGCCATGTCTTTAATACACAGAGAGTGACAACCTAGGTCTTCTAAGCGCTTCGCCAAATCAACCCAAGTATCCGTGTTGTGCACAGGGCTAGTCGTGTAAGACATGGTACCTTGTGCATGCGCACCTACATCAACCGTTGCTTTAACGGC
>NZ_JBNGCJ010000116.1:0-452 GCF_049974785.1 Vibrio genomosp. F10 str. 9ZD137 | reverse complement strand
GCCAAGCGGCAAATAACGCGCCACCCGCCGTCACTAGCCATACTTGGTTTCCATCCCAGTGGGGTGCGATGGAATTAATCATCACTCGTCGCTCAGTATCGGTTTTCCCGATAACAGGGATCAGTGCACCAACACCCATGTCAAAGCCATCTGTAATGGCAAAACCGATGAGCAATACGCCAATCAATACCCACCAAATCAAGCGTAAAATTTCGTAATCAAACATGTCACTACTCCCTGCTATGCTTCAACTTGACGGTTAAGTTTCTCTTCGTGTGATAGTTCACCCTGCTCAAAGTGATAGCGGCCGGTTTTTAGGCTGCTTGGTCCTTTGCGAGCGAACTTCAGCATCAGATACACTTCCGCAATTAAGAAGACAGTGTAAAGCGCGATAATCATAAACAGTGACGTCCACAATTCACCCATTGTTAGGGCAGAAGCCGCAACGTTTA
>NZ_JBNGCJ010000115.1:0-746 GCF_049974785.1 Vibrio genomosp. F10 str. 9ZD137 | reverse complement strand
CGCCGATAAAGGTGGCAACCCAGTAGACAAAAATAGCAAAGGGCAGTGCCCAAAGGTAACTGAGTGCGAACGTTGTTTTTGCGTCACTTAGCATTGCATTGTATCGGGTCGAAAAGTTTTCAGTGAACTGGTAAAGGGAACCGGATTGATGCTGTTTGCTGACAGTAACAAGACCTTCTTTAAAGACTGGGTCTCTTAATGAAGAGGTATTGGAAAGTCCTTGTATCGTTTGAACGTCTACTTTTTCAGAAGAGAGAAGGCCAGAAAGCTTGTATTCTGCGGCCATGATCGATTGCTGTTCAAATTGTTCAATAGTACCAAAATAGCGAGCGCCACTGATGCAAGTTAATGTTGTGAGAAACAGGAAAAAAATCACCCACATTTTGTCGTTGATTGACATTTTAATAAACAAACGATCAATCGTTCGAAAATCTACTTCTTTCATAAATGGCTCCATCCATCGTAGTAATCGTGTATTTTACTACTTAAATTTCATTATTATTGAGTTGCGCGTCGCAAATTGTAAGCTATTTGTTGCTTCTGTTACATCGATTTAGTGATGCCAAGTGGTTTTATTCATGATTCACTTGTTATTTAAGTATTCACTCACTCGCTAATCATAGTGCAACTGGAAGAAAGGGTGTAAACGCAGGTATTTGGTTTTTTGTACTAAGGAAAGCCATTAGGAGGAGATGATATGGTCAATGGTATGCCAATCTGTGTTGCTGTTGCTGTTGCTGTTGCTG
>NZ_JBNGCJ010000114.1:0-378 GCF_049974785.1 Vibrio genomosp. F10 str. 9ZD137 | reverse complement strand
CTGAACAGCTCTTCCGATCTTTTATGGCTCACAGGAAGGAAATCAAGACCCAGTCGAACAACGTAAGCTTGCGTTATTGAGCAGTTACTTAGAAGACGTGGCTCATTTAAGCGACAACCTAGGAGGGCTTGAACAACGTAAGCTAGATACCTACAGCCAGGCGACAACACAAACCAAGCAAGAGTTAGAAAACGCCCTAACGGACACAGGGCAATGCTCGACCAGTTTGTACATGAGTGACAGTTATGGCCGAGACAAAACCGCAGATTTGCAGGTTGCCAACGCAGCCATGGCGTTATCGTGTGGTAAAACCAATATCGTGTCGTTGCAGCTGGGCACATCGAACGATTCCAAGGTCGTGGAAACCGTCAGTACTAC
>NZ_JBNGCJ010000113.1:0-2849 GCF_049974785.1 Vibrio genomosp. F10 str. 9ZD137 | reverse complement strand
TGAACCTCTCTTCCGATCTACCACGGTCGTCAGCATGATGCTGTTTTTTACATTACATAACGGGTGGTTTTAAATTGCCCTTCTCAAGCTCGCTTTACCTATTAATCTTTACTAAGGATAAAGCATGTATGCGGTAAGCTATGAACTCCAGGCGCTCGTTAACACAGGGCCTAAACCCAAGGTAGGTAGGTCATTAAGCGAAGAAAAAATAGGGAAGAATAAGCTTGTTATGGTCAATGGAGATTTAATTCCTCACCACTCTTGTTGTATGATGCTGTCACCTTTGTTGCAAAGATGGTTTTATGGCTCACATTTTCAGACCCAATCAATGGATGTTTTTTTGGCTGCTGCTCGTTGTCGTGACGATCCTTTTGGCCAATGATCAGTGGTCTCGATTCCAGCAAATAAGCCACAGCCTGATGAGCTCGCCTGCATTACCGACGACCGTATCATCAGTGGATCGTACCATCTTGACCGCGGATTCAATGCCACCAACGGCTGAAACAATGCACGGTTCTGAGTCAAAGCCCGAAAAGTTACAGATTGTGAGCGTTCTATCCGCCCATAATCAAATGGCGTTATCGTCTTTCCAAGAAACCGATGTGCCCACTGGCAACCATTGTTCTGACACTGAAAAACCGCATCAACATAAAAAAAACAATTCGAATGACAGTTGTGGCTCTGTGTGTCAGTTCAAAATCCCTACTTACGTTTCATGCGCTGTACTCGCCAGTCAAATTCAGTCACTGGCTCTGATCGAACCCGACCAGAGTGTCACGGCAAACTATAGAGCGACAACACTCTATCGACCTCCGATTCATTCATTTCTCACTTAATTGGCAATACATAATACCAATCATTGGGGTTGGCGTTTATGACACAAAACTACGTTTAATTAACTACGGAAATGAATCATGCTCAAGAAAATTATTACTTTTATCTCAACAATCGCGATCGCTATGTCAGTGAATGCTGCGCAATTTGAAGAAGGCAAACACTTCAAAGTATTGGATGTCGAAAAAGCCCAGAAACCCGTCGTGACCGAGTTTTTCTCGTTCTACTGCCCTCATTGCTATAAGTTTGAAGGCGTGGTTGAAAACCTAAAACCTGCACTACCAAGTGATGCACGTTTTGAAAAAGTACACGTTGCATTCATGGGCAACAATATGGCTATCCCAATGGCCAAGTCATACGCCACTATGGTTGCGTTAGATGTTGAAAAAGAGATGGTGCCTGCTATGTTCAAACAGATCCATCAATTACGCCAAGCACCAAAAGATGAAGCAGCGCTTCGTCAGCTCTTTGTCGATTATGGGGTTGACGGTAAGAAATTTGATTCGGCTTACAATGGTTTTGTCGTGAGTTCAATGCAGCGAGAATTTGATAAACAATTTGAAGCAAGCACATTAACCGGTGTTCCCGGTGTACTGGTAAACAACAAGTACATTGTGGTACCAGACAATATCAAAAGTTTTGAAGAATACAACGCGCTAGTCAACTATCTATTAACACTGTAAGAACAAGGTTGCGCCAATAGAATCGATTCACACTGTCAATCTGAATCGATTCTATTTCTCCCCACCACGCTTTTTCCAGCATTAAGAGGGGCCACTTATCTGAGTGGCCCCTCTTTGTTTAGAATCCCAACACTGAGATGCCGCTCAAACTGTTGGTCATTGATCATTGGTTACTGGTTACTGGTTACTGGTTATTGGTTATCAGCTAAAAACCCTATCAACCTAAAATAGAAAAACTATCAGTCTAAAACAGGAAAATTGCCCGCCTAAAAATAGTGAGAGATGGTCAGATAACGATCTCGAATATGCTCTATGAGCAACTTTACCTTGTTGGGGGGTTGGCGAGTAAAAGGGTACACCGCATAAATGCCCAACTTCTTACCCACCAGCTCAGGGAAAATATCCACTAACTGACCGTTTCTAATATCATGGTAAACCAGACAGCGAGGAACATACGCGATGCCATAGCCGCCAAGTGCCGCTTTACGTAGCGCGGTGGCATTATTGGTCGAGAAATTTCCTGACACTCGAACAATGTAATTCCCCTCTCGACCTTTAAACTCCCACTCACTCGCCCCCGTCGTTTGATACGCATATTGCAAACAGTTATGTGTCACCAATTGATTCGGTTCTAGAGGCTTACTATTTTTCGCGATGTAAGAAGGCGACGCGCACACCACCCATTGCGAATCCAGAATATGACGTGCCACCAAACTAGAATCTTCCAAATAGCCCGTGCGGATCACCAAGTCAAAACCGCCATCGACAAGATCCACAAACTTATTGTCGAGCGACATATCTACCGTAAGCCCCGGGTGCAGGTCACAAAATTGCGCCACCGCTTCTGCCAGGATCAAATCACCAGAAATGGTGGGGACCGACATTTTTATGTGTCCGCTTACGTTTTCACCAAATCCCGAAACAGAGTCCATCGCCTCCTGAGTGGCTAACTTCACATTTTTGGCTCCGTGCAGTAACGCCTTTCCCGCCTCAGTGAGCGTCAATTTACGCGTTGTTCGGTATAATAGTTGAACCCCTATTTGCTCTTCCAAACGAGCAATTCTTTTGCTAACTACAGAATTTGTAAGGTTATTTTGTTCTGCCACCTTACTAAAACTTCCCAACTCTATTACCTGTGAAAACAGGATTAAATCATCTGCTCGCATCTTATTATGTCAATTTTGGAAATAATCATTTTCATTATTTCTCTATATGAACAAAAAATAAAGCGGTAAATTCACCGCACATTAACATTAATAACACTAATGCAAAATCACAGAGCCTCTTTAGAGCCCTGATTAATGAATACATAGGATGTACCAATGAGTGAAA
>NZ_JBNGCJ010000112.1:0-869 GCF_049974785.1 Vibrio genomosp. F10 str. 9ZD137 | reverse complement strand
CTAAACAATGTGGCGGGTGCGAGCGGTAACAGCGAAATGGACTTTTCAAGCGCGACGATTTTAGTCGATTTTTCCAATGATCCTGCCTTATTCCCTGATGGGAGTTATACCAGTGCAGACGATACCTTTGTTAGGGTGTCGGTTGCAGGTTATTCATTGGACGATTTTTTCATCCAGATTTTTGGTCACGACAAAATTGTTTCAGCCAGTGCGGTAGCAGGGCCAAGCCCTCCAGAGGTATTACTGGCGAATATTGTTCCTGTTGCTGTGTGTGAAGGAGAGGATGCTGGCACCAATGGATATAACACGGGTGAAATTTACGCGCTCAAGTTAGCGAGTCAGAATGACAGTGCAATGGGAGCAGGAAATTATCAACTGCTCGACTTTGGTTCTGGTGCAAATACGGTACGACAAGCCTTAGCTGGGGGGTTTGAAGAAAGCATCAATATCAACAACCCCGTGACAACAAAGCCAGGCAATACTATTGGGCCAGTAGGGCAAGGATTAAATACTCGATTTGGTGTTTATGGTGGTGGGGGAGTCAGTGCTGCTGACCATCCATCAGATGTGTATGTTAGGGAGCCTGCCAAGCCAGCATCAATGGATAATTCAGGCGTGATTACCTATGACGACACCTCCGGATCGGGTGGTTCCGCTTGGGGGTATGCTGATTATTCAGCTGCGTTGCCAGATTGTACCGGGGACTCTGATTGCCGAATAGCGCAAGGTGGGCAATATAAACGTCGAATATTACCCATTCCAATCGTAGATTGCGCCGGTGCCGATGGCGGTACAAACAGCTTCGATATTAAATCGATAGGGTGCTTTTTCTTATTACAACAAGCCCCGACAAGTAATGGCAGTAAACA
>NZ_JBNGCJ010000111.1:0-837 GCF_049974785.1 Vibrio genomosp. F10 str. 9ZD137 | reverse complement strand
GAATCACTCTTAAATGCTTTGTTAGTTGCACAATGCACACTGAATTTTTTGTTTATTTTCAGTGATATATTCGATGTCATTTAGATAGGCTTGAAGATGACCTTGCTCTATATTTTCTGCAAAGGATTCATTACCATTTTCGGCTTCACTACGCATGAACGATACTAAAGCCTGTAATCGCTGAACCATAACATCAGCCAATTGCTCTCTTTCCAATTCAGTTGCACCGTAACTATCACAGAACAACTTAGCTCTAGTCTCCTGTTCTGAAATTGTGCCTAACTTATCATTGCTATCAGTTTTGAAAGGAGACCAACAATAAACTGAATATGCTAAATCCCAAATTCTTGGTGCAGGGTGCGCCGTGTCGAAGTCAAACACACCAACAACTGTATTTTCTAATAGAGCAACATTGTATGGAGTAAAGTCACCATGACAGATAACCTCGAATGGTTCCCTCGGCTCTAACATCCATCGGTGCGAATTAACATCAATTTGCTCCAAGAGTGAAACTGTTGAGTCATGTATTTTACGTAATAATTTACCCGCAGACATGAGTGCATCATTTGTTGCAATTGCGCCAGCTAGCGGATAATTGTAGGTATTACCTGCGACAAAACTCAAGATTTCTTGATTTTGATTAACACCTAAAAACCTTGGAATTTCACCTACTTTTTCTCGCTCAAGATGTTTCAAAATAATATGAACTGTAGAACTCCATGGCTGAAGAGGTCGATAGACGACTTCACCATCTCGATATATTGCAGATTCTCTTCCGCCTGATAATTCTTCCACGATACCTCCATGTGCAACTAACGCCTTACTAAGTGGCGCTTC
>NZ_JBNGCJ010000110.1:0-788 GCF_049974785.1 Vibrio genomosp. F10 str. 9ZD137 | reverse complement strand
CGCTCTTCCGATCTAAACAAATGGGCAACATCACCAGAGTCTCTATCAAGCCCTAGCGTCAATTGAGTCATATCATTGGAACCAATTGAGAAACCATCAAAGTATTTTAAAAATTCATCCGCTAAAATCGCATTGGACGGTAATTCACACATCATGATGATTTTTAAGCCTTGATCGCCACGGCGCAGATCGAACTTAGCTAATAAGTCGATAACCGATGCCGCTTCACTTGGTGTACGAACGAACGGGATCATTATCTCGACATTCTTTAGCCCCATTTCATTGCGTACGCGCTTTAGCGCCTGTGTTTCTAATTCAAAACAATCCTCAAACACGGGAGAAATGTAACGAGATGCACCACGGAACCCAAGCATTGGATTTTCTTCGTGAGGTTCATACCGTTGACCGCCAACCAAATTGCTGTATTCATTGGATTTAAAATCAGACATACGAACGATGACACGCTTAGGCCAGAATGCAGCGGCAATGGTGGCGATACCTTCGGTTAGCTTACTCACATAGAAATCAATCGGATTGTCGTAACCACGAATCCTCTGAGTGATTTCCGCTTTTAACTCATCCGACTGTTGATCAAAATTCAATAGAGCTTTGGGGTGTATACCAATCATCTTATTGATAATAAATTCGAGCCGAGCAAGGCCAACTCCTTCATTGGGAAGTTGAGCAAAATCGAAGGCACGATCTGGGTTGCCCACGTTCATCATTACTTTTGTTGGTAATACAGGAAGAGCATCAACCGCCGAACGTCGAATCTCAAAATCAAGTTC
>NZ_JBNGCJ010000109.1:0-505 GCF_049974785.1 Vibrio genomosp. F10 str. 9ZD137 | reverse complement strand
GCTCTTCCGATCTGTGGCGGTATCTTTAACCTACGTGATGTGCCAAACGATGAGCCGGGCATGAGCCCACTTGAGATCTGGTGTAACGAATCTCAAGAGCGTTATGTAATGGCGGTTGCTGATAAAGACATGGCAACGTTCGACGCGATTTGTAAGCGTGAACGTGCACCGTACGCAGTGGTTGGTAAAGCAACTGAAGAACGTGATCTGAAATTAGAAGATTCACACTTCGACAACACGCCAATCGATATGCCAATGGACATCCTATTAGGTAAAACGCCTAAGATGCACCGTGACGCGAAAACGCTAAAAGCGAACAACCCAGCGATTGACCGTTCTGGTATTGAACTAAACGAAGCGGTTGACCGTGTTCTTCGCTTGCCAACAGTCGCTGAGAAAACATTCCTTATCACCATCGGTGACCGCTCGGTAACAGGCCTTGTAGCTCGTGACCAAATGGTTGGTCCATGGCAGGTTCCTGTTGCTAACTGCGCAGTAACAGCGG
>NZ_JBNGCJ010000108.1:0-2472 GCF_049974785.1 Vibrio genomosp. F10 str. 9ZD137 | reverse complement strand
TTCCGTTAGTATCGGTCCCATCCCAAATGAACTTCCCAGCTTTTTGGTCTTCATACACTTTACAGTCTTCACGTTCCCACACTTGTTTTGATGTGTCGATTACGGTCGGTACATCCATACAGTGCCCATCGTTAGTCCAACGACCTACGTTACCGTTAACCAATAAACCTTGCTCTTTAAGTACAGAGTCTGGCGCAGCAAAGATAGGAGCAGGGGCGCCATACCATTTGGCGTTAGTCATAGCGCTGACTTCCATCTTAGGATCTCGAGGACAAGAATACGGATGGTCAACGCCAGTGACGGGATCCATACCATAATCGGCGTATTTTTGATCCAGTTGCCCACAACTTGCCGTCATTGGGTAGTTTACAGGCGCGCCGTATCTTACTTCCGACCAGTTATTTTCATCACAAGCGTTATAGCGAATGGTTTCTTGCATACTTTGAGACAAGAAGGCCGCAATCGCCACCTTAGCGTAAATTGCGTTGGTTGCTTCATCGGCCGCATCGTCGAGTAACCAGAAGGTATTACCAGCGACACCGACATTGTGCATTGAGTTTAAGCCTGCTAAAAAGTCGGCCCATTTATACACGGTAGAAGGAATCCACTGTGATTGTGGCGTTTCAAATAGGAAGGCTTGATTATTCATTGCTGACTCAGCACCTTCCAAATCAGCATTGAGCGAAGCAAGTCGAGTTAACGGGCCATTCGTTACGCTTTCACCAACGTAATACAGCGGCACGGTCGCTTGTTGGTAGCGAGCAATTTTATCGGATAAATCCGCGGTTTCCGTGTCAAATAAAATAGCAAACACATTACTGCTCGCTGCTTTACGAATATGACTTTCTCCTGAGGTGTTGCCCATAAAGTAGTCAGCTGCTTGGGCTGTAGGAATAGAGGAAAGTAGAGCCGGTGCTTGTGTATAGTCGCTCACTTGTTTCACGTATTCCAATGCGTAATGCCATTGCTCATCGGTTAAAGCTGGCGATGAGCTCGATTTATGAAACGCGATAAAGTCGGCTTTGGTTGTTGATGCGGTTTTGTAAAGCTCAAAGGTCGACAATAGATCAGATGTTGAAGATGCGGCTGCATTCCAAACGGCTCGTTTGCCTGAATGCGTATTATAAGCAAAGTCACCAATGCTTAAAGACCACCCGAACGTAGCTTGCGGGGCAAGAGTGGAAACGACAAGGTGATGAGCTTGGGCCCAACCTTGAACATCGTCAGTCAGTGCGTTTATATCCGCAATATCAATTTGACCGCCGGTTGTATCAAGGGCGGCGTTCAATGCCATTTTTACTGCTACGGCTCCTATTGCTTGTCCTTTGTCTGCTGCAGCGGCATCAAGCACTTCTCCACTCAGTACGATAGAGGTTGCACCGGCAAGTTCTACGGTATTAATGAGCGCAATGAAGGCATTCGTTAACAGCGTGGTATCAGCAATGTCTTGGCTGCTGATAGTGTTGATCGCCAACGTTTCTGGCGCACCAAAAGTCGCAGGGCTAGCAGCAACAAAATGATTTGGCCAGCCGTTTACTTCTAGTCTTACCGGATCCATTGGGTTAGGTAGTGACAGTAATGGCGCGCTTCCTGGAGGGGTATTGTCACAGTTTACGTGTAGCGCCCAACTGCCATCGCTACCAGGTGTCGAGGTTGTCCACCAGTTTGCTTCATAAGCAATGTTCTCATTGACCATGATATCACCGGCTGAAGCATGATCGCCTTTGGTCCAATTCGGGTACACATTAAACTCAGCACAGACACCAACCCCAGGTGTTGGGTTCGGTTCTGGGCTTGGATCGGGTGTAGGCTCAGGCTCAGGTGTAGGTTCAGGCTCAGGTGTAGGATCTGGCGTTGGGTCGGGTGTTGGATCTGGGTCAGGAGTAGGGTCTGGATCCGGTGTAGGCGTAGCGCCACCAATCTGCTTCCATGGAGAATCCCATTCATTGGCATAGTTGTCTGTTGGGCTTTGCCCTGCGTTGACCCACCATTTCGCTTCATACGTTTGTCCATCTACCGTCACTTGTGTACCGCCAGAATATGACTTTGTGGAATCGTATGGTTCTGCTGCATACAAGTGCCCACTTAGCGCAATACACGCAAGAGTAGCCGCTAGCTTGTTCATCCTAAACATAAATGTCCCTTTATCTTTATTGTATTTGTCTGTTTTGTTACACGTTAATTACGAGCGAGGTGCTATCTAATTCGATAAATATTCACCTAAAAATAAGTTAGCAGTTAGACACGTATTGAGCGGCAAAAATGACATTATCTGTCATCGTATGCGGCAGATATCACGTAGGAACTGAAAGTATTTGTGAGGTTGGTAATTGTTGCAAAATAACTGGAATGGATGTTTTTCTTTAAAAAGAGCCGCTATTTTTAATCTAACGGGGTGGGCTTGATGTAAATAAATCGCATGGGTATCGATATCTAGTGTTGTTACAATGACCTGACCTGACCTGACCTGAC
>NZ_JBNGCJ010000107.1:0-1314 GCF_049974785.1 Vibrio genomosp. F10 str. 9ZD137 | reverse complement strand
GCTGCTTGCGCCGCCGATCGAAACAACACATCGACAGACGGTTTATGCCTAGAAACCAAAGGCCCATCTTTTAATTCTAGGTAATAATGGCCAGAATGGCTGGTTATCATCAAATGCACGCCACCTTTAGCAATATAGACCACTCCCGGCATCAGTCTCATTCCGTCTTCGGCTTCAACGACCTGGTGCCTCGTTTCATGATTTAAACGCTGTGCAAACGCCAAGGTAAATTTAGGCGGCATATGTTGCACGATAACAATGGGGGGGCTATTCAAAGGGGTTTCGATCAAAAACTGTAATATAGCTTCAGTGCCGCCCGTTGACGCCCCTATCACAATCACTTTCTCGTTAGAAAGCACTTTACTCGACGCTGCTTTTAGCATGACATCTGCTGACTTCGTTTCTCGATACGTTTCTTCACTCAGGTATTTTAGTGGTTTCACTTTAACGGTTGCTGCACGCTTCAATGCCTTTAAAATCTTGTGCACTTCCTGCGAATGTAAAAATTCAGACAGGCTACTTTGAGGCTTATTGATCACCTCGATAGCCCCTGAAGATAGCGCTTCTAAACTCAGCTCTACCTTCTCTTCTGTTTTTGAAGAGCAGATCACCGTTGGGGTTGGGTGCGTTGACATAATCTGCTTCAGAAAAGAGATGCCATCCATTTTCGGCATCGCGATATCCAGCAAAATAACATCAGGCCACTGCTTATTCATTTTTCGTAACGCCAATATAGGGTCAGGAGCGACACCGATGAGTGCTAGGTCTTTATCAGCAGCGATCACCTCACCCAATACCTGTCTCATCACCGCAGAGTCATCGACGATAAAGACTTTGTAAGGAGGTTTATTCATGGGCTACCTTTCTGTAAATACAGTTATCGACCAACTCTACTTTAGGGTTATCACGCAAAATATTTTCACTATGCCCCAAAAATAAAAGCCCATTTATCTTTAATGCATTGATGATATTTCCCACAATACGCTGTTGTTTTTCATGAGAGAAATAGATCAATACATTCCTTAAAAAAATCACTTCGTACAACTCTGAACCTACGGGTGTTAAAAGACTCTGAGTTCGAAAATCACAATATTTCTTGAGTGCAGGTACCAATGTAAAATGATCAGAATAGGTACCAACGCCCTTCAAACAATAGGCTCTTCGGTAAGAGGAAGGGATTTTTTCCGCTGCCGACAAATCGTAATTACACAGTTTCGACTTTTGAATCGCCAAATCTGAAATATCGGTCCCCAGTACTGACCATGCACCTTTGCCTATAGCATCTTGCAGCACCATGAGATCGGAAGAGCGGTT
>NZ_JBNGCJ010000106.1:0-307 GCF_049974785.1 Vibrio genomosp. F10 str. 9ZD137 | reverse complement strand
AAATCGCCGGTTGCTGCTGGAGCCGCCGCTTCTACTTTAGGAGCCGCTGCTGGAGCTGGAGCTGCCGCTTGTGTAGGAGCTGGAGCTGCTACTGGAGCCGCGCCTTCAACAACAAACGTCATGATTAGAGAGCCCGTTGACACAGTATCACCAGCGGCAATCTTGATTTCTTTAACCGTACCAGCGAATGGTGCAGGCACTTCCATTGATGCTTTGTCGCCTTCAACAGTAATCAGAGATTGCTCTTCTTCTACTGTATCGCCAACCGCTACCATGATTTCAGTGACTTCTACTTCGTCACCACCGA
>NZ_JBNGCJ010000105.1:0-1195 GCF_049974785.1 Vibrio genomosp. F10 str. 9ZD137 | reverse complement strand
ACCGCTCTTCCGATCTAAAATGCCGTTGCTGTTAACCCAAGCACTCAAGCACCCATCTCGGTTCCCGCTGGCACCGCACTTAAATACATGGAAGGCGACGACACTTCTTGGGGCTGGCAAATCGGTACGGCCTGGCAAATCAACGATGATCACCGTATCGGGTTTGCGTATAAGTCGGAAGTTAAGCTTAAGCTAGAAGGCTATGCTGAAGGTATTGGCTTTGGTTTGGGGTCGATGACTCGTGATACGGGCTACATGAATCTCGCTCTACCCGCAACAGCTGAGTTAGCGAGCTTTCACCAAGTAAGCGAAACTGTAGCGATTCACGCAAGCTTTAACTGGACCGACTGGAGCTCTTTTGAAAAGCTTCAAGCCGAGCTAGACACGGTGGGTAGCCAAACCGTTAAAGTTGAAAACTGGGAAGATAACTACCGTTTCGCTATCGGCGCAACGTATCAAGTGGATCCTAAACTCGCATTGCGTACCGGTGTCGCCTACGACACGTCTGCGGTCAGCGACAAGAACCGCACGATCACCATTCCAGAAACAGACCGTACATGGTTAAGCGTTGGCGCTGGTTATCAGTGGTCGGAGCAACTGACGTTAGACGCGGGTTTCACTTACATTATCGCTAAAGATGCCCCAATCACAGAATCTCGCGGCTATGAGTCGGATGATACCGCAGAAAAAGTGGGCGGGCAGTTTGTTGGCACAACGACAGGTAATGTTTGGCTAATCGGTGTGCAAGCGAACTACACGTTCTAGAGTTTGATAGAACAGCAACGATAAAACCAAAAGAGGTGACACTCATACTGTCACCTCTTTTTCTATTCACGTCTTATGTAAGCTCATTGAGATTAAAATTCTTCATCAAGATAATCATCGAGAAAATCTTCTTCATCTTCATCGTAATTATCTCGTTCAATTTCGGCTCTAAAATCTTGATTCTGTAAATAGATTTCTTTGCTCAGTGCATATGGGTCAGGTGAATCATAGAGCATGGATTCTTGCGATACTAAACGAGCACGAGACTCCATTCCTTCTAACGCCCACTTGCTAAGCCCTGCCCAGATGTTGAGATAAGAGAGTGGCGCGTACAAACTGTCAACGACATCTGTCGCTTCACGAACGGTCCAAGGGCCATAAGCAGGTACCATCACATAAGGCCCGTTACCTACGTCGTAGTGACCGACAG
>NZ_JBNGCJ010000104.1:0-3257 GCF_049974785.1 Vibrio genomosp. F10 str. 9ZD137 | reverse complement strand
GGTGGTGATACCATCCACTCTAGTCAGTTCTCAGATGATAGTGATAACGATATCCTAGTTGGAAGCGATGCTGATCAGGGCGATAGCTTATACGCAGGTTTTGGAGATGATGTTTTAGTCTCTGGTTTAGGTAATGACGGATTGTATGGCAACCAAGGTGATGACGTAGCTGTATTACCAGGAAAATCTACCGATTACGATATCGATAAAGGTCCAGGGTATCATGAGACTAACGATATATGGTTTGACTTTAAACGACTGGAAGACCTAGGTTCTGGCGATGAAGTTGTGACTAAAGCTCTTCATTCGATTGAATATGTCCAGTTTGAAGATGGTATATTCTCAATTGATCCTTTAACAGGAACTTTGAAAGCGGTTGAACCAGATGGGTATTCAATACCTATCGATGAACTATTGGTTGAACTCTCAGACAAAGACGGGAGTGAATCTCTTAAAGACAACTCAATCAAACTTACAGGTATTCCAGAAGGTGTTGCACTAATTATTGGTGGTACAGAAATCACGGACTTTACGCTATCTAACGGCATAAAAACATTTACTCTCTCTGTGACTTTAGATGATAACTATGCTGCCTCTATCGAAAATGCATCGTTGAAAGTACCTGCCGACTATATTGGCTCGCTAAACTTTAATGTATCAGCGTCAGCTGTTGCTATAGAAGACTCTAATGGCCGTGAAAATGTAGGGCGAGACTCGGAAGAGGTCGATTTAGACGACTCAGTTGACAATCAAGTTTCTCTAATATCAGAGGGTAACATCACTGATACGATTAAAGTCAAAGGTGGTAACGATAAGGATATTGAGTGGCAGCAACATCAACACGAATCAGGGGCTACTGAAAAAACAACCTTCAAAGACGTTGCAGATACGGGGCTATTCGTTGATGTAGGTAAAGGTGGTGACTACGTTGAGTTGGGCAATGGTAATGACACCATTTACCTTGGCGATAGTGAGGCCCTTAAATCAAATAAAAACTCTGATGATAATGCACGGAAAACACTTGAGGACTATGTGGACTCGGGTAGTGCAAATTCTGGCAAGACGGATAATCTTGATATCGCATTTGGTGGCGCCGGTAACGACACTATTTACGGTGAAGCAGGGATGGATATCCTTGATGGTGGTCTTGGAGATGATTTCTTATATGGTGGTTCTGGCACTGATGCATTAAATGGTGGTGGCGGTAACGATGTTCTAGAAGGTGGGGAAGGTAGTGACTTCCTAACCGGTGGAAATGATATGGATGTGTTTAAGTGGGGAGGAGAGTCGTTCTCAACTCACGAAGACGTCATTACTGACTTTACTAAAAATGAAGACCGACTCGATTTTTCAGAGCTAGTAGGTGAAGAATCTGGCGATGCAATGGACAAATTACTGGGCGATATTGTTGTTGATGTCGATGAAGGCGACGTTACCTTAACTGTTGAACATGGTGGTGATAAGCAAGTTATTGTGTTACAAGATGGAGTAAATGAATTTGGACGTGAAAACATTCCTCTAGATGGCGGAGATGCATCGGTTGAGTTCTTGAAAAGTCTAATGCTAAACCATGATATTTAAAGACTTAAGAAAAAGGGCTGATAGGCCCTTTAACTGGTTTTTCTAAATAATGAAAAAGCCCGAATTTCTATTAGGAAATTCGGGCTTTTTTTATTCAGATATTGATAGGTTAAAGCACCTTACAAGCAAAACCTTTCAAGTAAAAACCTTCAGGGTAGGCCGTATCAATTAAGTGATCGGCTGCTTGCTCAAAACGCTCCACAAACTTTACGCTTCGGCCTGCATCAAGCGCAGCATCGGCAATCACTTTTTGGAACAGGTCTGCACTCATTAAGCCAGAGCAAGAATAAGTCAGCAAGGTTCCACCAGGTTTGAGGATCTGCATCGCAAGCATGTTGATATCTTTGTAGCCGTTAGCACCAGATGTTAGATTGTTTTTACTAGAAACAAACTTTGGTGGGTCCATAACAACCACATCAAATTGCGTTCCTTGATCGCGATACTCACGCAGTAGCTTAAATACATCGGCATTTAAAAATACGGCGCGCTTTTTAGAAATATCGAATTCATTAATTTCTGCATTGTACTTGGCAGTATCAAGAGCAGGCTGAGACACGTCAGCGTTGATTACCCGCTTCGCTCCACCTTTGAGCGCGTACAGGCCAAATCCGCCAGTGTATGAAAAGCAGTTCAGTACGTCTTTGTCTTTAACATACTTCATCGATTGCTGACGACTATCTCGCTGATCGAGATAAAACCCCGTTTTATGACCATTGATGATATCAACACTGATTTTAACGCCATTCTCTTCAATAATGACGGATTCAGGTGGTGTATCACCATGCAACACGCCGACGGTTTCAGGCAAGCCTTCTTTCTTACGAACCGCCACATCAGAGCGTTCATAGATATTGCAATCAGGAAAGCACTCAACGAGGGCATCAACTAATGTACTCTTGTTATATTCAGCGCCAGCACTAAGGAGCTGACACACCAAGTAATTTTGAAATCTATCGATGGTGATACCAGGCAGAGAATCAGACTCAGCAGCGATCAATCGGTAGCCAGTGAGTCCATCACGTTCGATGATATCGTCACGCAATAGCTGTGCTTGGCGGATTTTTTTGACAAAGAAGGCTTTATCGATATCGCGTTTCTCGAAACTCCAAACACGCGCGCGGATCTGAGAGGTAGGAGAATACGCCGCTTTTGCCAGCCATTGACCGTTATTGGCGTATACATCAACGGTTTCTCCCGATTGCGGTTCACCTTCTACACGGTGAATACCCCGTGAAAAAACCCAAGGATGTTTGCGACGTAAAGATTTGTCTCGGCCTTTAACCAGATAAATAGCGGGAGTCATGTACTTACTCAATAGATAATTTTGGTGAGCTATTGTCTTGCATGTACTAATGAAATGCAATGAGAGACTGCACGGATACCCGTTATAGAAACATCGGTCTAAACACTTGCCTAACTCTTCTGCGTGGAAATAAAAAGGCCAAATGCGAATTGCACCTGGCCTGTTAGTTTGTTCTTCTGGACGGGCTCCCGCCGAGTTAAAGTGAGTAAAAGAAGCCCAACGAGCGGTTATGCTGCCTTAATGTGTGTAGTGATATAGGGTTGCCACGCATCTTGATACAACTGCATAGACTGATTTCTCATCTTATTAATTTGCGTCAATTCAAATTGTTGCAACTCTCGTTGTTCGGCTGCCGCTTTACGCTCAATCTGTT
>NZ_JBNGCJ010000103.1:0-537 GCF_049974785.1 Vibrio genomosp. F10 str. 9ZD137 | reverse complement strand
ACCGCTCTTCCGATCTACTGCTTGTTGGTGGAGAAGCGCGTCGTCATGGCTACGATGAAGGCATTGCGTTAAGTGTTGATGGCTACCTATCTGAAGGTGCAGGTGAGAACATCTTTGTGATTCGCAATGGCGTTCTTTCGACACCACCAGCAACCAGTGCCATTTTGCCGGGTATTACACGTGACACAATCATCACTCTAGCACGCGAGCGTGGTTACGAAGTTCGTGAAGAAAATATTGCTCGTGAAGCACTCTACCTTGCTGACGAAGTGTTCATGACTGGAACCGCAGCAGAAATTGTTCCAGTACGCTCTGTGGATAAAATTGAAGTGGGTACAGGAAAACGCGGCCCAATCACTAAAGTATTGCAAGCGGATTACTTTGGTTTATTTAACGGCACCACAGAAGACAAGTGGGGTTGGCTTGACTACATTTACCCAGAGAACAAGCCCCAACAAAGCACTCCGTCTGCGAAGTAATAGAAAAGGAAATTCAAATGTCTAAGACTCCAAAAAATACCTAGATCGGAAGAGCGGT
>NZ_JBNGCJ010000102.1:0-1056 GCF_049974785.1 Vibrio genomosp. F10 str. 9ZD137 | reverse complement strand
GATAAACGGCTGGCTGTAGTAATAGGAAGCGACTTTGCCATCGCTGCTCTTCGTGCTGTAGCCGTCCTCGCCCTGTTTCTGATAGGGCCAGTCGCTAGTGAGTGTTAACGAGTAGCCAAACTGACTGGAGTGAGCATTCAAGGTTGCAGGGAACAGATCATCGCTTGAAGAGTTCCACTGCCAATCATCAAGATAGACATGAAATGGTGAAGCCTCAACGCCTGCCAATTCTGTTTGGTCACGAGACCACTTTTCATCGGCGTAGTGTTTGTCTTTAGAGGTAACGGCACTGTGCGCCAGGTAGATCTGTTGGCTTTGCCATGCGGTTTGCTTAGGCTGCTTTGTCTGATGGTCGTTTTCTTGAGGGGCAGAGGCAAAGCGGAACTGTGTCCACTGTACGCCCAAATGATGGCCATTTTCATCGCGTAAGTTTGCGGTAAAATACCACCACTCATGGCGAAAGCTTGGGTGGGCTTGGTGGTCGGCAGGGAAGGTGAACTCCACGCCTTTGACTACTGGGGTGAATTGAGCACCGTCTTCTTGTGTTTCATCGTCGGTCTGTTTTTCATTGCCGAGTATCGCCCCCATACTTTGTGTTGTTTGTTGGCCTGATTTTTCACAGCCCCAAAGGGCTAGCATCCCAATTAAGAAAACGGACATTTTCATTAGCTTACTCTTCACACCAACGTTCATTACAGCACCTCACTTTGCAAGCTAGATACCACGGGCTTACTGACCAAGCGCCATAGGGGAATGAGTGTTGCAATCACTGCCACCATAATCGTGATCGCGGAAATGCTGAGCGCATCACTCCAGTTCCACTGGTAGTTTAAGCTCCACCCAAAGGCACGTAGGGTAACAATGTCGGTGAGCACGTAACCAACCATAGCACCAAGCGGTATGGCAATAACCAAAGTAAAGGCGACAAGCGCAACGATTTGCCCGAGCACCATCGCCATCAATTTCTTGCGGCTAACGCCAAGCGCGTGCAACCTTGCAATAGCGGCCTTACGTGCATCGAGCAACATGAAGCAGGCGCAGAACAAGCCAATCACC
>NZ_JBNGCJ010000101.1:0-344 GCF_049974785.1 Vibrio genomosp. F10 str. 9ZD137 | reverse complement strand
CGATTGCAAGTCGTATGGATAACCGTCAGCCCCGATATATTACAGCAGAGGCTGATTAAACGGGGGCGAGAAAACAGGACTGAAATTGTCCAACGGCTGGAACGAGCCGTTCAATACGACGAAGTTCGCCCAAACGACGCGATTTTGCTGAATAATAGCGGAACACTGCAAGAAACCGTCGCACAGTTTTCTCGTCAAATGGATAATCAACCAAATGCCCGCTTGTTTGGCTAAGCCAATGACAAAAAGTACTTAAAAACCTTCGACACTGATAAAAGAACGGTGTCGGGTGAAGGGAGACAAATGCTGACACTGACTTTACTCGGTACTGGGGCCGCAGGTGG
>NZ_JBNGCJ010000100.1:0-2427 GCF_049974785.1 Vibrio genomosp. F10 str. 9ZD137 | reverse complement strand
TACGGCGATTCGTGAATCGATGGAAATCATTCAAGCGAATGGCGCAGACTTAGCGGGTGTGTTGGTAGCAATAGACCGTCAAGAAAAAGGCAAAGGTGAGTTGTCTGCGATTCAAGAAGTTGAGCGCGATTTTGGCTGTGCGATTATTTCCATTGTTAGCCTAACGGATCTGGTTACCTTCCTTGAAGAGAAAGGCACAGATGCAGCTAATCTAGAAGCGGTAAAAGCGTATCGCGCGCAGTACGGCATTTAAAAGTTAGACTATAAAAGAATGAAAAAAGAGGCGAGAACAAAGAATGTTCTCGCCTCTTTTTACGTACAGAGATCGGAATGTCAGCTTGTCTTAAACCGTCTATTTGTATCGAATCCCTTTCTCTACGCTTTCATCTTCCATGGTCTTATAACGTTTATGCAGCCACATCCATTGCTCTGGCGCTCGTAAGATGATCTCTTCAACGTATTTGTTCATATAAGCGGCCGCTGATTTTTCATCTTTTTGTGGGTAATGTTCTTCAACCGACTTATTTGCCAAAATCTCGTATTGTCCATCTTCATTTCTAAAACCAGAACCGACCACAATGGCGCACTTACTGGTATACGCGAAAAGACTGGTTCCAGTAGTTGTACAAGCATCTTGAACCGCAAAGAAAGGAACAAACGCCGATTTGTTGCGCCCGTAGTCATGGTCAGGAAGGTAGAACAACCGCCCACCATTGCGCAGCACTCGAATCATACTTTTGACGTCTTTACGGTCTATCGCCCCATTACCATTTTGGGTCCGGCCACGGTACTGAATAAAATTGTAGGCTGGGTTGTTGTGTGGTCGATACGCACCAGAGCCAGGAAGACCTATCACAGCAAAGGCTCGACAAGTGATCTCAAGATTGAGTGCGTGAACACAGCAAAGCAGGACACCTTTCCCATCTTTTTCATGTTGTTTTAGCGCTTCTGTGTCTTTATCGGTAATCAGTGTTTTGAAGCGCCATGTGGGCCAAAACCAGGCAATACCCGTTTCAATCAGCGCTAAACCGGTATTCTTAAAGTTTTCTTTGACCAGCGATTGGATTTCTTGCGGTGATTTGTCTGGGAAAGCGAGCTCGAGGTTTCGTGTGGCAACATGAACCCGCTTCTTGCCAAACCGCATCGCAACAAGCCCCATTGAGTGACCAAAACGAAGCAGCAGTCGATAAGGTAGCAGGTGGACAATCAAGGCCAATAATCCAAACCCTAGCCATACGGCCCAATACTTAGGGTGCAATAGCGCCATTGAAAAAGTGGGTTTGTCGTAGGTTCTTCTATTCATAGTGATGACTTCATCAAATGGTTATTGAATTTGTGCACTTAATAATGCCCAATATTCTTCAAAGTTCGCGGTGGGTTGGTATTTAAAATCAGAACGAACGAAACGATTGAGACTGCCTTCAACTTGCCCAAGCAGTTGTGCCGCCAGTATCGCTTCATCAACCGGGAAAGATTTCCCTTCGCGTAGCTTACGTTCACGCAGAATTTGACGCAGAGACAACTCAATGCGCTCATACAGCTGATTGATTCTATCGCGTAGACGTTCGTTCTCAAACATGAGTGCATGACCCGACAGAATACGGGTTAAACCAGGGTTTCGTTCTGAAAAGGCCAAAATGAGTTGGATCACCAATCGAATGCGGTTCAGGGTGTCTTTTTCTTCATCTAAGATTCGGTTGATGCGCGACATCAGCGATTCTTCAATAAACTCAATCAATCCTTCAAACATTCGGGCTTTACTTGGGAAGTGACGATAAAGCGCCGCTTCTGACACTCCGACTTGCTTAGCAAGTTTGGCGGTCGTGATTCGAGATGCTCCGTCTGTAGACTCAAGCATTTGTGCTAATGCTTGCAGTATTTCTTCACGACGATTGGATTTTCTTGTGCCGGCCATGACCCTTTCCTTTTGATGACAACTTGAGAAATAGAACGTAACGAACATTCACTGCTGGTGGACTGCTTAGTGTAACCAACAGTGAATGGAGTTCGTAGTGTTTCAATAAAAACGCAGTGGTTAAAAGTAAAAAAAGTGATATTAGAGGCTTTTCTCGATCAGCATCATAATCGATTCAGCGAGCTGTTTCTTGGATGCCAATGGAAGTGAATGCTCACCTTGTTTGTCAAATACGGTAATGGCATTGTCGTTACTATTGAAGCCTTGGCCTAAAATCGACACATCGTTAGCGCAGATCATATCCAGATTTTTGTTCACGAGTTTTCCGCGAGCGTATTTTCCGACGTCTTGAGTTTCAGCCGCAAAGCCAACGGTAAATGGTCGGTTTTGAGTAAGGGCTGCGACAGAGGCAACGATATCTGGATTTTTCACCATCGAGATGGTCATCGTATCGTTGTCTGTGGTTTTTTTGATTTTTTGATCGGCAATGATCTCAGGGCGATAATCCGCTA
>NZ_JBNGCJ010000099.1:0-302 GCF_049974785.1 Vibrio genomosp. F10 str. 9ZD137 | reverse complement strand
AGCCTGTACCAGACAATGTCAGCCACGTAGACGTCGGCAGAACAGTGACCAAAGAAACCGTTGAACGAGCGATAGAGATCGGGCTCGATTACGTCATGCTCACCGGAAACCCTGGTAATGCCGTCACACAAGAAACCATACTAGATGCCATTACATTAGTTCGTAATGTCTCTAAAGAGATCATTATTGTTGCAGGTAAAATGCACGCCGGTGGGGTGGGTAACGATTATAACCTCGGTATCATTCCTGCCTTTGCAGAAGCAGGGGCCGACGTGATGATGTTCCCCGCTCCATTCACGACG
>NZ_JBNGCJ010000098.1:0-323 GCF_049974785.1 Vibrio genomosp. F10 str. 9ZD137 | reverse complement strand
CGCCGATACCGCCACCGACCCCGCGCCACTGACCATGATCGAGAGTGTGATTCAGCTAAAACCTCGCAGTGAATGGCGAGAAGGTGTCACCACCGACTCACTACGTGCTGAGTTCGACAACCTAGTGAAGTTCCCGGGGTTAACCAACGCATGGGTAATGCCGATCAAAACACGTATCGATATGCTAGCAACGGGGATTAAAACGCCAATTGGTATCAAAATAGCGGGGCCTGACCTTAAGGTAATTGAAGGGATAGGTGCTGAATTGGAGCCTATTCTGAATGCACTGAAAGGCACAGCCTCTGTTTACGCGGAACGCGTTG
>NZ_JBNGCJ010000097.1:0-821 GCF_049974785.1 Vibrio genomosp. F10 str. 9ZD137 | reverse complement strand
AAACACGAACATCATGACCATGACCATGACAAGCATGGACATCACGATGATGGCAAACACGAACATCACGACCATGATCACAGTGATGGGCACGGAACCTTCACCGTTGAGTACCATTTTCATTGTGATGACATAAACAAGCTGCAAACTATCTCGACAGATTGGTTTACATTGTTTGAACCAACTCAATCGATCAGTGTCAACTTACTCACAGATAAAGCACAATCCGCGACTAAGTTAACGCCAAAAAACAACACACTATCTTTCTAACCTGTTTTGTTAGGGGGTGATTCCCCCTAACAAACTTTCAATGATTGGAATTTGAGATGGACAGCACCCTGTCTGATGCCGTGACTCCGGTTGTCAACATTACGAACTTACGTTTCTCTTGGCCGAATGCCCGCCAAGCGACTTTAGATATCCCTGAATTCTCTATTTTAGAAGGTGAACACGTCTTCATTAAAGGTCCCAGTGGCTGCGGAAAATCGACACTTCTAGGATTGCTTACTGGTATCAACCAAGTTCAACAAGGCCGAGTGGATGTGCTAGGGACGGAGATTAGAGCGCTAAGCCCAAGCTTACGCGATAAATTCCGAGCAGATAATATCGGGTATATTTTTCAGCAATTTAACTTATTGCCTTATTTAAGCGTGATTGAAAATGTCACTTTACCCTGCCAATTTTCCTCTCGACGCAAGCAGCAACTACAACAATCGATGCAGCAAGAAGCGAAGGACCTATTGAGCCGTTTGCACTTGCCTCAAGATCTCCTCGACAAGCCAGTGATTGAACTCAGTATCGGCCAGCAACAGCGTGTGGCA
>NZ_JBNGCJ010000096.1:0-568 GCF_049974785.1 Vibrio genomosp. F10 str. 9ZD137 | reverse complement strand
TCACTGACTTACTGTGATTGGTATTATTGTTGGTACAAAATAGTCAATTAGCTTAGTTTTAGGGGTTTACATCAAACCGTAATAAAGCCACTATGAAATAACTAAGAATTGAAGTGTAAAGCCCACTATACAGGGCAGTATGAGGTTGAGGACGCAATGGCAGGAAACAGTATCGGACAACATTTCCGCGTGACGACATTCGGAGAAAGTCACGGTATCGCACTAGGATGTATTATAGATGGATGCCCACCAGGACTAGAAATTACTGAAGAAGATCTACAAAAGGATTTAGACCGTCGTCGTCCGGGTACTTCTCGTTATACCACTGCACGTCGTGAAGCCGATGAAGTGAAAATTTTATCGGGTGTATTTGAAGGCCAAACGACAGGCACTTCTATTGGTCTTTTAATTGAAAATACCGACCAACGCTCAAAAGACTATTCAGAAATTAAAGATAAGTTCCGTCCAGGTCACGCTGATTACACTTACCACCAAAAATATGGAGTACGTGATTATCGTGGTGGAGGCCGCTCTTCGGCTCGTGAAACGGCTATGCGCGTCGCAGCAG
>NZ_JBNGCJ010000095.1:0-16789 GCF_049974785.1 Vibrio genomosp. F10 str. 9ZD137 | reverse complement strand
GGGATGCCAAGGCACAGCCAATATCCTCTAGGCTTAATCCAACTTGTTGCGCTGCTTTTATTACCGCGACTCGTCTTAACACACTTCGGTGATACCGCCGCTGGTTTCCCTCATTTCTCCAACTGCTTATTAACCCTTTTCTTTCATAGAAGTGCAACGCAGACACTTTGACTCCAGACCGCTTTGCCGCTTCACCAACGCTGATATCCATATTACCTCCCTCGCTCTTTATAGAAAACAACTCGTACAGAAAGCTCCTAGTAGAAAAACTCACTAGGAAATAAGTAAACAAATCACTTTACCTTAACTTAAGTTGAGGTTTTACAGTAGCAACAAATGATATTACTTTCACGGATGAACACATGAAAAACAAAACCATACCTTATTTAACAGGAAGACTTTTCGACGGCATCTCTTCTGGGCTATTTATGATGGCTCTCCCTTGGGTCATGTTACAAACCCCGAATATGGGAACGTTTGTCGCTTTGGTCGCGTTAGCTTGTACTGTGGTGTCGTTTTTATTAACCCCTCTCTTTTCAACCTATATCGACAGGCATTCACGCAAGTTTCTGTTGATCTTGAATCAGGGGATTCAATCGCTAACCGCGGGGGTGGTGATGCTTGCCTATTGGTATGATTGGAGTTCTTACTGGTTGCTGGCCGGAGCACAGCTGTTCATTTGGGTTTCAAGTAACTTTGCGTGGGCGGCGAACAATGCGTTTACTCAAGAAAACTATGATCGTGACGAATACGCGGCTATTTCGAGCTACCAAGAAATTGTGATGCAAGGCACCACATTAGGCGCTGGGGCGTTAGGGGTGATGTTATTACAGATTTGGGGCATGTTTGAGTTTGCTTTGTTTGCAGCTGTCGCGTCTGCCCTTGCCGCGTTCAGTTACACATTGACGCCTTACCGTCAACAATTGCGCCCAAAGAGCCGTGTTCCATTTTTTAATCAGCTGATTGAGAGCAAATCGATATTTTCTCAGTCGCCAAAATTCTACGGTTTTTTAATGATTTCATGTTTGTCGTACCCTATTCTGACTTTCCTTGGAAAATTAGTGCCGATCTCTTTTTCAGAGCAAGGTTTGTCAGGCCAATGGTACGCTGCCTATAACATTAGTTTTGGCCTGGGTTCATTGCTAACAGGGTTCCTGCTACAACAAATATTGGCGAAATTTTCTCTACAAAATACCATCCAATACGCGATGTTTTTCGTCGCTCTCATGTTATTTGGCATGAGTATTTCTAGTGAACCAGAACTGCTGATGGTGTTCACATTCGGGTTTGGCTTTTTCAATGCCATCAACCGCATTGCAAGAACCAACTGGATGCACCATACCATTGCAATAGAACAACGGGGTCGAGTAGACGGTGGGCTCGCCATGTTTTCAACCCTAGCCCAGAGCTTGAGTTATGTCATGATTGCACTGCTTAGTCACTATCAACACATCTCAATGGGGTTTGCTATCGCCGCGGTTGTCGTGCTCATCGCAAGCATTATGATGCTCAATCTCGGCAGAACCCTGACGGGTAAATCATCGCTTGATATGAAAGGTGCAACAGCGAACAGTTAGGGCGTGGTTACTTCCTTGGAGATACTCTGAGGTGTGATCTCGGATCTACACACTTTTATCCTCTTATAAAAAGGCTTGAGCTCGCTAAATCAGCCGGCACTGGCCTTTTTTAATTCTCGAATCAATGCCCATAATAGAAGCCCCCCCGTGACAGCCAAACCGATTCCGATCCCCGCCCAAATGCCACCCAGTTCGAACCGTTTCATAAGCCACCAAGCAGCGGGAAGCCCAAATAGCCAGTAACCGATCGCAGTAATAAAAGTCGGAGCAATAACTATTTTCATTCCTCGCAGCAGGTTGATCGCCAGCAGTTGCCAGGCGTCAACAATAAAACTTAGCGCCACCACCCAAATAATCCCCGACAGCATCGCGACCAGTTGTGGGTCGTTGAGTTGGAAAAATTGAGCGACTAGCCCTGGATTCATGATAAAAGCCCCAGACAAAGCAACACTAATGACGGTGACCAATACAAAACTGTTCCAAGAAGTCCGCTTCATTTCTTGATGATTACCTGCGCCAAAGTCGCGTCCTACCAGAATCGCGGCAGCTTGAGAAAGTCCAAAGTTTATGTTCCACGTCAGGCTCAGGCATTGAAGTAAGATTTGATGAAGTGCTAACGCAGCAATACTGATGGTTCCCGCCATCAAGGTGCCACCGTAAATAAGCCCATGCTCTAGAAGCGCAGCCACAGCGATCGGGATGCCCATTGCCAGTAAGGGGTTTATCAATGACAAAGAGTATTCTTCTCGATGTTTCCACGGAGCAAATATAGCAAACTCTTCGCGTTGAAATACCCAGATCCCATAACCAACGGTGACAAATAAAGTAGAAAGCGCGGTACCTAACCCGAGCCCAGCTAGCTCTAACCCCAGTGGAAAAGCCAACATATAACTGATTGGGATATTAATAATAACGGTAATGACGGACATCACCATCACAGAGCGTACATGTCCTAGTACACTCGTAAGACCTCGTAAAACAAGCAATAGCAGCGATGGGAGCATAGCCCACTTTAATGTATCGACATACACCATTGCCAATGCCACTACCTCTTCTGGTTGCTTCGCCATGGTTAACACCCAAGGGGCAAAGTGAAAGAGAGCGAATAAAACAGCGGACAAAATGAAGGAAAGTAACACCGCCCCTTTTACCGCGTAACGAATTTGTTGGTTACCATAATCAGGTCTTGCCACTCGCTGACCATAAGCAATCGCAATCAAGTTTGCGACACACCCCACCGTGCTACTGGCAATAATGAAAATGAAGAAATAGATCGATGCGCCTAAGCCACCCGCCGCTATTGCCATCACGCTAATTCGCGACATCATCCATACATCCGTCAAAACTAATGCCATAGCAATCAGCTGAGATATGATTAATGGGAATGCGAGTGATAGTATGTTTTTCATGGTGACCTCTATTATTTCTCGCAACATTAAGAGGGAATGTGGTGGATTTCAAATGATATATAATCCAAACTAACATTACCTCAGATCATGTTAATGGAGAGTCGTCATCACCCCTTATTTGAATCTTCCTTATTCTCACAATGCACTCAAGGCTTATGAAGCGGTCGCGAGACTGTCAAGCTTTACTCTGGCAGCAGAAGAATTGTATGTGACACAAAGCGCAGTCAGTCGCCAAGTGAAGCAACTGGAGTCTGAGCTGAATATGGCATTAGTTATTCGAAAACATCGGGCGATTGAGCTTACCAAAGAAGGGCAACAGCTTTATTTTACCTTGCAGCAAAGCTACCAATCCCTACAGACGTTATTTGAGTCTTGGCAAACGCCAAAAAGAGAGAAAATCGTCATTAAGGCCGCCTTAACGTATGCGACTCGCTGTCTTATTCCCAAGATTCATCAACTCAGCGAACGTTATCCAGAACATGACATTGTGGTTATCCCATCGTTAGAAGAAGAAGCCAGCCTCAATAACAGTGACTATGACTTATTGATTTTCAGCACCCGTTTAAAAGACCATTATCATCACCAGCCGGACATTTCATTTTTGCGTGATGAATACATGGCTCCAGTTTGTCGGACGAAAAGCACAGCAGAGAGCGAAGATCTTGCTTCTTTGCTAGCGATGCCACGGCTGCATTCGACACTCGCTCACGATGATTGGACAGATTGGCTGGCATCTCACCCACAGGCTCACTCTTCAAACGTTCGAAGCACGACATTCTTTACGCTCGATCTTGCCTTAAGTGCTTGTCTTTCAGGGCAGGGCGCCACAGTGACCGATCTCCTTTTAATTCTTCCTGAACTGCAACAACGCTTCTTGTATTGCCCTATTGGCACAGAAGTAAAGCCCAGTGCGTGGCAATACTATTGCCACAAGCGAACCAAATCCCCGCTGATTGATGATATTGTCGAGTGGGTGACCAACCTGGCTGCACAAGAAATTACGGCACTGAACGTATTGGCCCGTGGCAACAAATGGACAGGAAGCGTTGGAAATTAATGGGCTAGCTTTTCGATGATTCTCATCAACAGGCGAATACGCGGCTCAATAGATTCAAGCAATAAGTATTCTTTGTCACTGTGAAAATCAGCACCAATTGGCCCTAAGCCATCCAATGTTGGCACCCCTAAAATTGCGGTATTGTTTGCATCTGAGCCGCCACCTACTTCTTTCCAGCTAATATCAATATTAAGCTCTTTGGCACTTTGCTCCACCAGCTTGATCAGTGTTGCTGTCGCTTCATTGGCTAACATAGACGGTTTATAAGCTTCGCGTTTTAACGCCACGTGAATGCCATCCAGAAAGGGGTTGTGACTCAAGCCATTCAGTTGGCTATCAATCGCGTCATATTCATCGTTGCGCCAAAAACGCACATCCACTATCGCCTCGGCATAATCGGGAACGATGTTGGCCCCTGAGCCTCCAGAAACAACACCCACGTTCAACGTACTTCCCGATTCAAAGTTCGTCATCTTGTTCATGGCGATGATCCACTGCGCCATTTCAGTAATGGCGCTGCATCCATTTTGTGGTTCATTGCCAGCGTGAGCAGCCTGACCATGAAACATCAGCTTATAACGAGCCATTCCTTTTCGAGACTTCACCAAACCACCATCGGCACGAGCGGCTTCCACCACTAACACTTGCTTTGCATGTTTTGCGACCGATTGTATCCATTCAACCGAGTCTGCCGATCCTGTTTCTTCATCTGGGTTCATGCAAACGCATATCGAGAGGGTGTCTAATATTTCGGTATCAAGGTGGCGAAGTGCATAAACAACATTCAGCAATCCTGACTTCATGTCAGACACGCCAGGCCCATAGGCTTTATGGTCGTCCACGCTCATTGGCCTTTTTGCTACCGTTCCAGGAGCAAACACCGTATCCATATGCCCAATCAGCATAATATCGATATGTTCAGAATCCGGCTTATTGCGCACTTCAAGCCCCACACCTGCTGGCCCACAATCTCTGCGTTTAACATCCCACCTTTTCATCGCAGAGTATTTTTGTTCAAACTGAGAGGCAATGACCTCAATGCCATCAAGCGTGTATGTACCACAATCAACGTTGACCAATAGTTCGAGTTCTTCCAAATAACTTTTTAGTGAAAAATCCATGTTCATTCCTTGTGTGGCATTCTATTGATGCAAAATCGATATAATAAAAGCGCAAAGATAAACGCAAAGCACAGCGACGTGACACCGAGCAACCTTATTCCAGCCTATCTCTTTTTGATTAAAATTAATACGATTCAAACAGATCCGATGCGCCTCACAGCGAGTGTAAGCAAATGTGTATACACTGGTTTCCATCATCATTTCAAGGAGCGAATATGTATGAATAAGCTGTGGTTGTTACTCGGTGCTCTCGTCACTTTTTTTTCTACCCCGTCCTTTGCATCTGTCAACAATGAACAATACCTGTCACTCACCCAATCGACTGTCGGCTTTGCTGCTTTAGCGTTATTTACGGTCGCTTATATATTAGTCATGCTGGAAGAATACCTTCAGCTCAGAAAGTCCAAACCGGTACTGCTCGCAGCGGGTTTGATATGGGCAATGATTGGTTACGTTTACCAACAAAATGGCATGGGAGAGATAGCCAAGGCGGCACTTGAGCATAATTTACTCGAATACGCTGAACTACTGCTGTTCTTACTCGTCGCGATGACGTACATCAGTGCGATGGAAGAACGTAAGCTCTTTGACGCTTTACAAGCATGGATGGTCGGTAAAGGTTTTGATTTTAAAGCGCTCTTTTGGATTACGGGCGTACTGGCTTTTTTCATCTCACCTATTGCTGATAACCTAACCACCGCGCTTTTGATGTGCGCTGTGGTACTAAAAGTAGCAGGTGATAACCCCAGATTTGTTAATCTAGCGTGCATTAATATCGTGATCGCTGCGAATGCAGGGGGCGCGTTCAGTCCATTTGGTGACATCACCACCTTAATGGTGTGGCAAGCAGGGCATGTTTCATTCTCTGAATTTATGCCACTATTTGTTCCGTCAGTCGTGAACTATGTTGTTCCAGCTGCGATCATGTCATTTTTCATCCCTGCGACTAAGCCTAATGTGGTGCATCAGCACGTTGAGCTAAAACGTGGGGCTAGGCGCATTGTAGGCCTTTTTATTCTGACTATCGCCACGGCCGTTGCTTTCCACGCAGTACTGCATTTTCCACCGGTAATTGGCATGATGATGGGGCTGGCATACCTGCAGTTTTTTGGCTTTTTCTTGCGCCGGACTTTGCATTCTTCACTGTCAAAGAAAGCCGCACTGGCAATCGCAAATGGTGATGACTACGCCTTAAAGCGCTTAGGATCAGTGGCACCGTTTGATGTTTTCCGCCGCGTTGCTCATGCCGAGTGGGACACTCTGCTGTTTTTTTATGGGGTGGTTATGTGTGTCGGCGGGTTAAGCTTAATTGGCTACCTGGGCCTTGCGTCGGAAATCATGTATTCCCAGTGGGATCCTGTTTGGGCCAATATTATGGTGGGTATCCTATCGGCGATCGTCGATAACATTCCGGTGATGTTTGCCGTGCTGACGATGGATCCGGTTATGTCCATGGGTAACTGGTTATTGGTCACGCTTGCGGCGGGTGTCGGAGGGAGCTTACTGTCGATTGGGTCGGCGGCTGGGGTTGCTCTGATGGGAGCAGCGCATGGCAAATACACCTTTTTTGGTCACCTGAAGTGGATGCCAGTCATCATGCTGGGATATGCTGCGAGTATTGCAATACATCTATTGCTTAATGGTCATCTATTTGCTTAACAGTCGTTTATTTAATTAACGCATATTCAACTTAGTAACTCGGTGATGTGAACTTGATTTTATCACCTATGGGTAAAAGAGAAAGTGTGTGATTTTCTGTCTTGAAAGTTTCTGTCTTGAAAGTTAAGGCTGACTAGGCTCAAAGTTTTCTTTTACCCAAAAGTTCATCAAGCTATGTCGAGCGCACGCGCTGCACGTCAGCACTTCTCCGTCACCATGGATACGCATGACAAGATCGTCTCGCTTTTCTTTAGAACTGTTGCGGAATATCACATAAATCTCACTGCCATCAACTTCAAACGCTCGTGTCATGGTCTGATCACCAGCTTGATAGGTCATCACGCCAGCTTTGAATACCAGTGTATTACTGTTGTATTGATTGGAATAGACCCCTTCAAAAGATAGGGTTTCACGATTAGCGATCTTTTCTATCTTTTCTTGAAAACACCCCTGAATCGAGGCTAAAACTACCCCAATAACCATCCATTTCAAAAACCTAGACCTTCCCATAGTCGCTATATTCCTTGTGCTAATTCACTTCTAGCTCTAATAATGCTTTTTTTGCGTCAATTCCGCCAGCATATCCCGTTAATTTTCCGTTTTTTCCGATAACTCGGTGGCAGGGAATGATTATTGATATCGGGTTTTTCCCATTTGCCATGCCAACGGCTCTGACTGCTTTCGGGTTATCAATATCGATAGCCAATTGCTGATATGTTCGTGTTTCACCAAAGGGAATCTCTTCTAGAGCTTGCCAAACCTGCTGCTGAAACGGTGTACCTTTAGGCGCGACAGGCACACTAAACTGGGTTCTCTTTTTGGCAAAGTACTCTTCAAGCTGCTGAATCGCTTCTTTAAGTATAGGGTGACCTTCGTCTTTTGTTCCTAATTGTTGAGGTAGCGTGGTATTAACGGGTAGCCAGATACCCAGCAATCCTTTCTCGTTAGCTTGAAGAGTCAATAGCCCTAGTGGGCTCTGGTAATAAGTGAATGATGTCATAATGTATACTCCCAGCAATGAAACGTCGCGTAACTGCCCCAGGGTGACACAGAAGCATGATTAAGTTGAGGCAATTTTTGCAGTACTTTTTTAACTATAAGATCACTACCTAAGAAGCAGTCCGGGTCTGAAACCCCTCGCAACAGGGCGTAATCAACCGTCCACGGGCCGATTCCTTTAATTGATAACCAATCTTGGGGGTTGTTATCTGGCGTATCGAGATAAAACTGTGCAAATCGCTTTAATGTTTCTTTTCGGCTTTGAGGCATTTTAAGAAAATCCAATTCAGCCTCAGCAACCTCTTGAGCCGTGGGAAAATGCACGTGGCTGCAATTGACACCTTCGACACCCTTGCTAGCACTCTGACCAGCGCTAAGCTTCGATGTCAATAAGTTCAACTGCCCAATGGCGGCTTTAACAGAAACCTGTTGTCCTAAAATCGCCCTTACGCCTGCCTCCCACGCATTCCAGACACCGGGAATACGAATACCTTCATGATGTACAAGTTTAGGAGCAATACTACACAGGTGAGCTTCTATCAGGTCGGTATCCGCATCAAGGTCAAACATGGTACGGATTCGAGCAACTAAGTGCCTCAATTGGCTGAGGTCTTCGAGTTTGAACTCAACATTGAGTGCATTTTTATTATGATGCATCTCCACCTTAAACCACGCATTGGTTCCATTAATGCATACATGTCGTTCATAAGTGGAATCTGTCACCAATTCAACATCTAGAATAGCGCGCTTTTGATAAAATTGAAGCATGTGCTGCCAATCAAAGTGCCCTCGAAAAGGTAAATAAATGGTATATTCAGTTCGAGTGGTTTTTTCGGTTTTTCGCACCTGACTCGGTGTCAATTGCAGTGTTTTTCTAAACGCATCATTAAAACGACGAACACTGTTAAAACCACTCGAAAAGGCGATTTCTGAAATAGGTAAAGTACTCGAATGAAGCAGTTGTTTAGCAAACATCAACTGATGATTCTGAGCGTATTGCTTGGGGGATAGCCCTAGGTAGTTCCGAAACAATCGACGAAGATAACGGCTACTTATGCCTAAGCGCTCTGAAAGTGACTCAATACCCCCTGTTTGCAGTGCACCTTGCTCGATCAAGCTTATGGCTCGAAGAAACGTGGTTTCCACACCTTTCCACGCCCAAGAGTTTGGCGCGCTATCAGGGTGGCAACGTAAACATGGTCGATACCCCGCGTTCAACGCTTGCGCTTTATCAACAAAATACTCGACATTTTCTTCTTTAGGAGAATTAGCAGGGCAAATAGTCCGACAAAATATCCCTGTTGTTTTGACCGCAATAAAGAACTTACCATCAAAACGCGCATCTCTGGCTAAACGTGCACTTTGGCATTGTTTCGTGGTTAAAGTTGAATAGTCCGTGAACGCCACTTTCCTTGCCTCATGAAAATCATCGAATCACCAGTGTAGCAACAATTGCCGCTTGAATTCGCCACATTCGGAACTCAATGATCATAACGGAAATGATCATAACGGAATGAGAGTTCGTCCAGTTGACCACCATGACATCCCCCTGACATACATACTCGTTCTATTGGAATATCTTGTCTATTGGACCACCATCTTTAAGCGTGCTAACTACCGTTGCTATTTACACTGTAAAGGATAAAAAAAGGGGGGGCTACTGTTCTATTACCGCAGCAACGACATCCGGCTGATTGAGTACCCACTTATAAAATTCTTTCGCGGGCATTGGGCGCGCAAAGTAATAGCCCTGCATGGTGATACCAGCAGCACGAAAGAAATCAGCTTGGTTTTTCTCTTCAATCCCCTCGGCAACCACGTCAACCTTTAGATGATTAGCCAGTGTAATGATGGTATCTACAATGCCAGTGCCTACTTGGCTGACTTTCATATTATCGACAAAACTCTTATCTATTTTTAGTTCATTAATGGGAAATACCTGTAGATATGCAAGAGACGAGTACCCAGTCCCAAAGTCATCAATAGATACACGAAAACCCTCTTGTTTTAACCCCTGCATTTGTCGTACGGCATTATCCACATCTTCCACTAGCATGCTTTCCGTCAACTCAAGAGTGATATGGCAAGGAGAAATTGACTCTGAATTAAAAAATTGGACTAATTCAGCGCATAAATCGACATTTTTACCTTGAGCTGCACTGATGTTTATAGACAGGCTAAAGGAATCATCGATCATTCCCTTTTCTTTAAGATGACGAAGCAACTGACAGCTGTCTTCCATCACTATTCTTTGTAAATCGTTTATTACACCAATTTCTTCTGCGACCGCAATAAATTCGAGAGGTGGAATAAGCCCCCGCTCAGGGTGAAGCCAACGAACAAGGGCTTCAGCGCCTTTAAGTCGACCATTTGAGCCAATCTGAGGCTGGAAATAGGTAACAATTTGCCCGAGCTTTATCGATTCTTTAAGCTCACTTTCGAAAGTGAAACGACTCTTTAGGCTTTCGTGAATTGCAGGATCAAAGAAACAGTAATCGGAGTGCGTGCTTCGCTTCGCTGAGTACATGGCGGTATCCGCACACATTAATATCTCGTCTGCATTCTTATCCTTGTCAGTCATCAAAGTGATCCCAACACTCGCTTCAACAGTGATGTTCCTTCCGCACAAAGAAAAAGGTTGATTTAGTACATTCAGTAACTGATCTGCAATTTGAGACGCGTAGTCCGTGAGCGGCTGCTCTTCATCAAAAAACTCAGAAAGTATAATGACAAATTCATCTCCCCCTATCCGAGAGAAAGTGTCATTGGGGTTGAGGCTGGTTGATAACCGAATACAAACATCTTTGAGTAGGTTATCCCCCACGGTATGGCCTAGTGTGTCATTGACACTTTTAAAGTTATTGAGGTCAATGTATAAAAGCGCCGTCATTTTCTTCGTCTCGATGAGCGCTGTAATGGTGGTTTTTAAGTGGTTAAGCAAATACCGTCGATTGGGTAAGTTGGTCAGTATATCCTGGTAGGCCAGTTCTTTTATTTTTTCTGCGGCTTCTTTTCTTTCTGTTATATCGCGTTCAAGCCAAAGTGCGTGGGATATCCCCTCGGCTTCTTTTCCATATCCTTCAATTGGGGTGATTCGACTTTCATAATAGTGGAGGCCATCACTTTTCTGTCTTTGATACTCGAAGACTTTAAGGGTGCCACTTTCAATAGTACGTGCTATTGCTTCCTGGCAAGAGCAGTTCTCAGATTGGCTTTCCCCAGAAAAAATAAGCTTGCCAGTAAGGCTTTTCTTCGGCGCACAATGGGGGCCCATATTGCTGCCGTAATAATCGATACATTGCGCTTTTTGGTCATAGATAAAAATTTGATCCGGCAACACGCTAGTCATCGCCTCAACTTTGCTGTGGCTCAGTCTCAATTTTTTGTTGAGTTCAACTTCACGTTTAAACGCTCGGTGCTTTTCTATGGCCAAGCCCGTTAAGTGAGAGAATCGGTCAATGACGCGCAACTCGGCTTCTGAGGGCGATCTCGGTTGCGTATAATACACAGCGAACGTGCCCAGCACTTGATAATCGGTGGACAATATCGGGGTTGACCAGCAGGCGTGTAAGCCAAAGCCCATGGCGAGATCTTTAAAGTTCTGCCATTTAGAATCGGATCCAATCTCTTTCGCAATATAGCGCTCTTTGCTGAATGCTGCGGTTCCACATGACCCAACACTGGCTCCAATCACAACACCATCGATGGCTTGGCAATACGCTTTGGGCAAGCTGGGCGCAGCACCGTGGTAAAGAGTGTCGTTTCTGAGCAGCAGAATAGAACTCATTGCCTGTGTAGAGGAAAAGATCTGTTCGATGCCATTGCATATGTAGCCAAGCGCTTCTTTAAGGTCAACGCTCAGAGCAATTTTTTCAATCGCGCCTTGCTGAATCTCAAGTAGCTCATTGAGATGAGACGCAGAATCAAACTGATTGTTATCGATATCCGACATAGCATTCCCTTGGCGTTTGCACACAAGACGTAATTTTATGAAACAGGCTTCATTAACAATATAGCTATTGATTTATGCTTTAACACAACGGAGCAACGTAACTGTGAAGTTTGTATCCTGTCGCTTCTCACCGATTAGAGGGGGGTTATTTAAATAAACACGCCCTGCACATTAGCTATTATGGGCCGCAGTCATTGTTAGTCGTTTCTATTTTTATTCAAACACGCGAGATTTTTTTCTTCTTTCTTCCGTGTTGCAATAACAATGAAACATTAATCAGCAAAATTAGGCTAAGTCACCCTAGCTTGGGTGAAGGAATGAATGCTAGTCATGTATTCGCTTTCTAAAATTGGCCTTAACGGGCGTGAACACACTAGTGATATACAGAGGATGTTATGTCTGAAACTGAATTTCGATTTGGGAAGAAGCGTTATTACGATAACAAAAAGTTCCCGCGCGGGTTTGCCAAATCTGGCGACTTCACCCTTGCTGAAGAAGAGCTTTTGATTCTCTATGGCGATACAATGAAAGCGCTTGAGCTAGGAGAAATCGATCCTGAGAATGCCGAAGAAAAACACTTCATAAAAACATTGAAGTCACCACAAAAGGCAAAATCAAAATTGGAAAAAGTGTGGCTCAAATATACGCAAATCGTAACAGGGAAAAAGCGTTTTCATTCGCTCAGCAGCAGTACCAAACCGCGAACGGAACCTCGCAATCAAACGATTCGTTCTTCAGAAATGGAGCACGATGAGACGAACTATGAGGCCGATGTTTCGTTAGATGAGTTGTCACTAGAAGAAGCCGAATTCAGCCATGCGAATGTATCTCATACATCCAATAATCAGGCAGCTTTAAACGATCGCCATTAAAGCGCTCATCATTAAGTGTATAGCATTCTTTGAAATCCATTAATTCAAAATTATGCTTTACAAACTGTGCGCTTATAAACCAGTCGCAATTAACTAATCACTATAAACCAGTGAGAAAATGCGGATAAGAATAACAGGCTATACCGAACGATGAATAAGGCTTTAAACCTTATTGTGCAAGTATGGCCAGTTTTTTTAAAAATGCATCTCTGCAACTGAGTTGGTTGTAATCAAGATGAAAACGTTTCAGCGAACAGACTTTAAGATCGATTCCTTCTCCACGCAAATGAATAGGGAAGCCATCATGTTTATTCAAAGCTTCGATACCGTCGAGTACTCTGCCTTGCGGCGTGATGCGCCCTTGTTTCATAACCGTCTCGTAGGCCTGCAATATTTGTGTCGGGTTTAAACCATTCTTCATTGGGCTCACTATTCTGAATTAAGACCTACTGAGTATGGATTCAAATGTGCTTCGGTGCAAAAGAATGAAACAAGAAACCATGTGATTCTCTCACCTATATCGCGTATTGATAGAGCTATCGCCTCCGGACAATACCACAGCCTGCTACCATTAAATTGTAAACGATTTTGAAGCTATCAATGCGCTGGTAAAAAGACAGCCTCAATAGTGAGACTCAAGCCATTCGATATTCACAGTGGTCAAAGAAAACACAAAAACTTGACCGAAAACAATAGCAGATCGCAAAAACTTATTTTATAATGCGAATTAATGTTTCAAAGCATCCAAAATTCCAATATTAGAGGCACAAAATGAGACTTATCCCGTTAAGCAAAGCAGCACAAGTAGGCAAGTGGGCAGCGGCACACATCGTAAAACGCATCAACGATTTCAACCCAACCGCAGACCGCCCATTCGTATTAGGTCTACCAACTGGTGGAACGCCACTTGCAACTTATAAAGCACTGATCGAGCTACATAAAGCGGGTGAAGTTAGCTTCAAAAACGTTGTCACCTTTAACATGGATGAGTACATTGGTTTGCCTGCTGACCACGCTGAATCATACCGCACGTTCATGTACTCAAACTTCTTCAATCACATTGATATTCAAGATGAAAACATCAACCTTCTTGATGGCAATGCCGCAGACAATGAAGTTGAATGTCAACGTTACGAAGACAAAATTAAGTCTTACGGCAAGATTAACTTATTCATGGGCGGTGTAGGCAACGACGGCCACATTGCATTCAATGAGCCTGCATCTTCTCTCGCATCACGCACACGTATCAAAACGCTGACTGAAGACACTCGTATTGCAAACTCTCGTTTCTTCGATGGCGATATCGATCAAGTACCTAAGTACGCACTGACTATCGGTGTGGGTACTTTGTTAGATTCACAAGAAATCATGATCCTAGTGACTGGCCACAATAAAGCACAAGCCCTACAAGCGGCTGTTGAAGGCTCTGTAAACCACTTATGGACAGTGTCTGCTCTACAACTTCACCCTAAATCAGTGATTGTATGTGATGAAGCATCAACGCAAGAGCTGAAAGTGAAAACGGTAAAATACTTCTCTGAGCTAGAAGCTGAGAACATTAAAGGCTTCTAATAGTTATTAAACCAAAAGCATAAGTTTCGCTAGCACGATTCGTATGAGATAAAAAGCCACGCAAATGCGTGGCTTTTTAATTAGCACCTTCTCGCTTTTTATAATTTAAACCGCGATACCATTTGTTCCAGTTCCTCGACTTTACCATACAGCTGGCTAATCGCTTCAGCGCCCTCTTGCGTGCTTCGTACCGACTCGTCCGCAATCTGACTGATCGAGTTAATATCTCGAGACATCTCTTGTGCAGCCACGGATTGCTCATCACCGGCAATAGCGATCAACTCTATCATGCCATTGACATCTTTTGCTCTGGCCACTATTTGGACCAAGGCGTCTCCTGCTGAGTTAGAAAGTGCCACACCCTCTCCAACCATTTGGGTACCTTCACTCATTCTGGTGACCGCTTGGCGAGTCTCACTTTGGATGGACGTGATCAATCCTCCGACTTCCTCCGTCGCTTTTGAGGTTCGCTCAGCAAGGCCACGAACTTCATCCGCCACCACAGCAAAGCCTCGGCCTAGATCCCCCGCGCGCGCCGCTTCTATGGCTGCGTTGAGAGCAAGAAGATTGGTTTGCTCTGCGATATCATTGATCACTTTTATGACGTTACCAATCTCTTCTCCTCGCTTACCTAGGCTATCAACCGTGGTCGCGGTTTCATTAACCACTTCCGATATCCGGTTCATACCGTTTACCGTTTCCTGCATTAAATCACCACCATTGACCGCCTCTTCGCCGGCTTGTTTGGCATTTTCCGAGGCTTCTTTACTCTGCTCGGCAACTTGGTTAACAGTGGCGGTCATTTCCTCGACGGCACTGGCAATCAGTGTTGCTTTATCCGCTTGTTCTTGAATGCCGGAAGCCACATTCTGACTCGTTCCATCCACCATTTTGGTGTATGAGGCCACTTCAGAGGCCACATTGGTTATGTTAGATATCACCGCTTTCAACGCAGTTTGCATATCATCAATGGAGCGAGCAAGCTCACCCAATTCATCTTTATTCTGTTCATTGATCAGCTCAGCCGATAGATCACCATTAGCAATGGCTTGAGCTCGATCGGAGATCACCATAAGTCGTCTTCTCAGCATTCGAGACAACAGTATCGCCACCGCAAACCCCACCACAATGACCGTCACAACATTAACCGATAACCACAACACAATAGTCGACATATTGTCATTCAATACCTTCAGCGCATTAATTGAGTCATCTCGCTCTTCTTGCGCTGAAGCATCCAGTATGTCTTCTATCGGTGTAAAAATAGAATGTTCTAATTCATCGACCGTACGTATCGCAGAGTTCTTATAGTACGGGTTGTAGCCATCAAACACTTGCTGAGCAACCTGAACGATTTCAGAAAAGTATTGCTCTATTTGTTTAATGTCTTTCACTTCATTCGGTTTTTGCTCTAGAGGTTTTAGCTTCTCTAAATAGTCAGAGAATGAAGCCGCGTCTTTTTTGAACGCCTCTCGAGCATCCGGATCGCCCATAATGTATGCATTGAGTGAGGAGATCATATCTCCCCCTTCGTCAACCAGCTCTAAGTAATAGCGAACCCCAGGCAGATCGTCATTGAGTGATTCACTTAAATCGGTGGTCTTGTACGCATCAGCGAACTCGCCGTCTTTCAGTTTGTCCAGAAGCTCTTCCAGTGGAATACCGACATTTCTAGTTAATTCGCTGATTTTCTTAATCGCAAGCTGTTCGGCGGCAGGATCGTATTTATTAAACACTTCTCTGTCCATCGTATCGATATAGTCATCGGCAAGATTGAGTATCTTGTCCATTTTTTCGATATCCGAAGGCTTGCCTGATTCAAGAGGCCTGAGCACAGAATAGTAGTAATGAAATTCCTTCGCGTTTTCTTTAAAGTTCTCATATTCATCGGCTTCACCATTGAGATACTCCAAAGCGTTGGTTTGTAAATCACCGATTTCATCTAATACGTTCAAATAAGCCAAAACACCGGGAACATCATCCGCTTCAATTTCAGCTGAGATAATGGCCGATTTATTCACCAGAGACCAAACCACGAAAGCTAACACCAGAGTGGTTGATATGATGACTGAAAAGCCCATGTAGAGGGCGTGAGTAAGACGAATGTTCATCCTTGATGCTCCATAAGTTTTAGTTCTTATTTACCTAAGTATGGTTAATTTATGGTCGGGTGCCATTTATTATTGATATTTTTGTTTTTATTTATTTAAATGATAAGGTTAGGAAGAAATACCAATGTGTGAACAAAGCGATACAGACATAGACAGTGATTTTTAACGTCTAAGAAGAATGAAATATGAAAAGAGGAAATATGGGCGTATAGAGATAGACAACCATATTCGGAGCCTATCTCATCATTACTGGCAAGGGAGGATTATTTTGAATTTACTGCTTTAATAAACGCTTCTTGGGCACCTTCAACATTCAATGCTTTGGCTTCTTCAAGTAGGGCGAGGGCTTTATCTAACATTCCAGCATTGACTGCTCTTTCAATGCTATCAATATAAAAGCTCTGCTGATCTGGATTCAGGGTATCAGTTGACTTAGAGCTTTCACTTAGATCGGAAGAGC
>NZ_JBNGCJ010000094.1:3255-10582 GCF_049974785.1 Vibrio genomosp. F10 str. 9ZD137 | reverse complement strand
GTGGCAGAATTCAGCTGGTTGAAGTGAGGCAAAGATCGAGGCTCAGCAATCACATCGATGTTAATCAGGCTTCCAAGAGGAACCGCTTTACCATCAGCGGCGCGAACATAGTAGTTATTCATAGATTCAGGGTTTAAACGGAATTTACGTTCAACCTGTGGAATCACTTCATACGAACGACCGTTGAGATCAATACGGTTAACGTAACCATCAGACATCATCGTACTTAAAGTTGTACCAATATCTTGCATTGTTATTCCGTACGCGCCAGCTTTGTCTTTATCGATGTTAATTTTCATCGTTGCTGAGTCAAAGTTAAGGTCTAAGTCAGAGTAAACAAACATTGGGTTTGCTGCTACTTCACTTAGTATATCTG
Organism: Vibrio genomosp. F10 str. 9ZD137; assembly: GCF_049974785.1. Taxonomy (NCBI): domain Bacteria; kingdom Pseudomonadati; phylum Pseudomonadota; class Gammaproteobacteria; order Vibrionales; family Vibrionaceae; genus Vibrio; species Vibrio genomosp. F10. The sequence goes on along the minus strand of NZ_JBNGCJ010000094.1, from coordinate 10,206 downwards.
ATGCCACGGTAAATAAGCTCTCGAAGCTACTTGGGGTGGTAATCACAAATTGGATTGGCAATCCTGAACCTGCACCTGGAAGCTCGGGTATTTGGAAAGCGGTGACCGCCATACCTGGTACGTTTGTTATTAATCCGCCGACGCGTGTAGCTACTTCCGCTTGGCTTGCTTCTCTTTCGCTCCAAGGCACCATTGAGGCGATACCATAAGCTTGGTTAGCGTTCGGTACTCCAGTAAAGACTTGAGCGAAAGAAACTTCAGGCTGATCCGACAAAATCTTATTTACATCGTTCATGGTGTTTTGCATGTAATCAAGGTTAGCGGTTGAGGGCGCAGTTCCTATTAACATGATCACCCCTTTATCTTCCGAAGGGGCCAGTTCGCTTGGAATAAAGGAAAACAGCACCGGCAGTACAGCGAATACAATCACCGAGAAGCCAATCACTACTGGGCGGTGGGCCATTACTGCCTTTAACATACGTGAATAGCGGTTGGTCATGCCATCGAGTACGTGATGGACCGTCTTCTCAAATTTACCAGGCTCCTCATTAGCTTTAAGCATTTTCGAGCACATCATTGGTGACAGCGTTAATGCGACAATACCTGACACAAAAACCGCACCAGCCAACGTTAATGCAAACTCTTTAAATAGTGAACCTGTTATACCGCCCATCATTGCGATTGGGGCGTAAACTGCACCGAGTGTTAACGTCATGGCAATAACGGGAACCGCAATTTCTCGGGTACCAATAATGGCCGCTCTAAATGGAGACTCCCCCAATTTTAAGTGCCTATCCACGTTTTCTAGAACGACGATGGCATCATCCACCACCAAGCCGATCGCTAATACCATCGCAAGCAGCGTCATTAAATTCCAAGAAAAGCCCATAACTTGCATCACCATCGCCACACCAATAAGGGAGAGTGGAATTGTGACGATAGGAATGATAACCGCTCGGAATGACCCCAAGAACAGAGTAATTACAACCAGTACAATTAGGGCGGCTTCAAGGATAGTTTTGATGACTTCACTGATCGATTCATTGATTGCAATCGTTGAATCGTACATGACATTCATCGAGATATTGCTGGGAAGGTTCTTCTCTAAAGTAGGAAGAAGCTCAAGCACATCGGCAGCAATGTTGATTGGGTTAGCACTTGGCGCAGCGTTGATCGCGGCAACGACCGCTTCTTGGCCATTGGCGCTGGCACGATAGACATCATGACTCTTTTCTAAGCTCACTTTGGCAATATCAGCCAAACGAATCACCTCGCCTTCGGTTCCCTTTACGACTAGATTTTCTAGCTCGGAAACAGTAGAGACTTGTGTATCCGCACTGCCGTTAAAAATAACGAACTCACCGGTGACTTGCCCAGTTGCTGACTGATAGTTATTGGCATTCAAAATACCCATTACATCAGAAGCTGTGAGGTTAAGTGCCGCCATTTTTGATGGGTCAAGCCATACACGAAGAGCGTATTTCATCCCACCATAGAGATCGACTTTTGAAACCCCATTAACGGTAAACAGCTGAGGGTTAACGACACGTTCTAAGTAATCGGTGATTTGACTTGATGCCAGTTCATCACTGGTAAAGCCAATATAGAGTACCGCGGTAGTAGATCCCGTCGACATGGTTACTGTCGGGTCTTCAGCTTCGCCAGGAAGTTGAGAGCGGACTGAGTTGGTTTTAGCCAATATGTCGGAAAGCGCCGAGTTAGGATCGGTGTTAAGCTTCATCGTCACGGTTATGGTCGACTGGCCATTTACAGACTGGGAAGTCATGTAATCGATATTATCGGCTTGAGCAACGGCTTGTTCTAATGGCTGGGTAATAAAGCCTTGAATCAAGTCGGCACTGGCTCCGTAGTAGCTGGTAGTGACCGTGACTACGGTGTTCGTCATTTCTGGGTATTCGCGAACCTGCATTTTGAAAATAGCTTGCATACCAAGCAAAGCAATCAAAAAGCTGATCGATACTGCCAGAACTGGACGTTTTATGAAAACATCAGTAAAGCGCATAATTTCTCCAGTTACAGCATTGGTGTTTCAGCAGGAGTGGTGGTTGCATCACTTTCAACGATGCGTACTTTAGCGTCGTTACTTAAGCGAACCTGACCTGTTGTGACAACCATATCACCGTCTTTGATACCTTCTAGAACGTGTGCGATGTCAGCACTGCGCTCACCAATTTTTACCACGTGTTGTTTAACTCTCTGAACCCCATCTTCTTCTGAGACGACATAAACGTTATCCCCGTACAGGGTATAAGTGATCGCCGTTTGCGGAATAACGATTTGATTTTCGAGTGTGGGTAGAATGATATTCGCACGAGCAAACATACCGCTTCGAAGCTGCCCATCGTTATTTGGAATATCAGCTTGAACTTGAATCAGGCCACTTTGAACGCTGACCGCGGGTTCAATGGCACTGATCGAACCTTTGAAGGTTTTCTCAGGGTAGGAGTCGACAAAGATATCAACCGTTTGATTGAGGCCGATACGAGAAATATCCGCTTGAGGAACAGTAAAACGCAAGCGCATAATACTGGTGTCTTCTAAGCGAACAATGTCTGTACCTGCTTGAAGGTATTGGCCTAAGTAGACATTACGAATACCGACAACGCCGGAGAAAGGCGCTTTAATTTCACGGCGGTCAATGGACGCTTTTAAACTCTCAAGATCGGCCGATAGAGAATAATAATTCGCTTCAGCATCATCGTACGCTTCTTTTGAAATAGAGCCTTTCTTATACAAACCTTGGTAACGCTTGTATTTAGCTTCAGCCGCTGGCAAGCGTGCTTTTGTGCTTTTAAAATTGGCGATTTCAACCTCAGAGTCAAGTAGCACCAAAGATTGGCCTTCTTCAACCTGTGTGCCTGAGTCGAAGGTGATTTTATCGATGACACCGTTGGTTTCATTCGCAATGGTCACACCTTGATTTGGTTCAATAAAGCCGATCGCTTCAATGACAGGAACCCAGTCTACCGATTTGATTTCGACGGCAGTGACTGGAAATTCTGGTTCAGGTCGATTAGCAAGGTATTCAGCAATTTTCTGCTGTTTAATTAGATTAAAACCTATCACACTGCCAAATAGGACAATGGCGATAAGTAGCATAAAGAAAGTCCACTTTTTCATTCTGCTTACAACTCCGGAGTTAGTGGTTAATTATGGCATCCCAACTTGCATTGATCGCCGCTTCAATCGCGTCGTCGCTGAGTTGGTATTGTCCAAAAGTGTGCTTACGAGCCAGTGTCACGCTTGTTTCCAAGCTCAATGCTGAAAGCAGTTCATTATCAAGTTGTTTAAAAATGCCTTGTTCTTTGCCTTGAGCAAAGAAAGCAAAGACTTCATTAAACATACCGCGCTCCTCATCTTGCTGAGAGGTGCTACAATTTGCTATGGGTGTTGAGTCATATTGGATGCGATTCTTTAGCATCGCAATATCAGAGCCAACTAAATTCCAAATATTGAGCCACATTTGTCGATAACGAATTTTTAGTGGCATAGATTCATCGACATTTTTTTGCACGACGTCAGCAATGCTTTGTGCCACATGCAACCTCAGCTCTTTAATCAAATGCTCTTTATCGTCAAAATAGCGATAAATTGTACCCGCAGCGACTCCGGCTTCTTTGGCTAATTTTTGCATTGAAAGACCTTGCAAGCCTACATCAGCAACAACCGCACCTGCTGCGAGTAATATCTTTTGACGTTTATCATCTATCAGTTTGCTAGTCATAAGACACCAGTAATGAATGAACGTTCATTCATTATAGCCCAATAAGTACATTAGAAAGCAAGCATGAAATGAATAATTGTTAAAAATTCTTATCAATTGGACGATAGCATTCGTGTTATAGCAGGATTACTATAGACGACATCATGAGTACAAGTTGAAACACTATGAATATCTGCTGCATTATTATAGCCAACATTAAGAGTATAAAGTTGAGAACACCATGAAGTTGAACCCACAACAAGATGAAGCCGTAAAGTTTGTATCAGGACCATGCCTGGTGCTTGCTGGAGCGGGTTCAGGAAAAACTCGGGTAATTACCAATAAAATTGCTTATTTGGTTCAGCAATGTGGTTATAAGGCACGAAATATCGCGGCGGTGACGTTTACTAATAAAGCGGCACGCGAGATGAAAGAGCGCGTGGGACAAACCTTAGGAAAAGCGGAATCCAAAGGGTTGATGGTTTCTACTTTTCATACTTTGGGTCTGAATATTATTCGTCGTGAATATAAAGTGCTGGGTTTAAAGGCGGGTTTCTCGTTGTTCGATGACCAAGATCAAATGGCACTATTAAAAGAGCTGACAGAAAAACAGCTCGATGGCGATAAAGATTTGTTGCGCCTGTTGATGAGTAGCATTTCAAATTGGAAAAACGACATGCTCACAACCGACCAAGTGAAAGCGCGGGCGGTGGGAGAGCAAGATCAGCTGTTTGCTTTTTGCTATGAAATGTATCAAAAGCAGATGAAAGCGTATAACGCACTCGACTTTGATGACCTTATTTCGTTACCGGTTCTGTTATTGCGCACCAACGAAGAGGTACGTAAACGTTGGCAGCAGCGCATTAAGTACTTGTTGGTGGATGAATATCAAGACACCAATACCAGCCAATATGAATTGGTTAAGTTAATCGTGGGTGAGCGAGAGCGTTTAACCGTGGTAGGGGATGACGATCAGTCTATTTATTCATGGCGTGGTGCGAAACCGCAAAACCTGGTACTGCTTGGTCAAGATTACCCAAATTTACGCTTGATTAAGCTAGAGCAAAATTATCGCTCTACGTGTCGAATCTTGCGTGCCGCGAATATCTTGATCGCTAACAATCCTCATGTGTATGAGAAAACCTTGTTTTCTGAAATACCCGAAGGTGAAAAACTTAAGGTGTTGTTGGCAAAAAATGAAGACCACGAAGCGGAAAGGGTGACGGGAGAAATCATTGCTCATCGGTTCCTAAACCGCACACACTATAAAGATTACGCGATTTTGTATCGCGGTAATCACCAGTCGCGTTTAATCGAGAAATCCTTAGTACAAAATAAAGTGCCGTACAAATTATCGGGGGGAACGTCGTTTTTCTCTCGAGCAGAAATTAAAGACATCATGGCTTACCTGCGAGTGTTGGTGAATCCCGATGATGACAACGCATTTTTAAGAATCGTCAACACGCCGCGTCGTGAGATCGGCCCTGTGACGCTAGAAAAGCTGGGTAGTTACGCCAACATGCGTGGTAAAAGCTTGTTTGCTGCCAGTTTTGAAATGGGCCTAGAGCAACATTTAAAAGGTCGAGGTCTCGAGAATCTGCAGCGATTCACCCAGTGGATAGTTGCGATTGCCGATAATGCAGAGAGAGGTAATACCGTCGAGGCGGTTCGTTCACTGGTCCGCGATATCAACTATGAAGATTGGTTGTATGAAACCTCTTCAAGCGCCAAAGCGGCAGAAATGAGAATGAAAAATGTCTCGGACCTGTACTCTTGGATCGTGGCGGATTTAGAAGGCGACAATTATGATCAAGAAGAGAAGACACTCAAAGAAGTGGTTCTGAAGTTAACGCTACGCGATATGATGGAGCGCGGAGAAGATGATGAAGACAGTGATGCGGTTCAGTTGATGACCTTGCATGCCTCAAAAGGCTTAGAATTTCCTTATGTTTATCTGCTTGGATCTGAAGAGGGCATTTTGCCACACCAAACCAGTATTGATGAAGATAACGTGGAAGAGGAACGTCGTCTTATGTATGTCGGCATTACCCGCGCACAGAAAGAACTCACCTTTACTATGTGTAAAGAGCGTCGCCAGTACGGTGAACTGATAAAGCCATCGCAAAGTCGCTTTCTTGATGAGCTACCCTTTGATGATGTTGAATGGGAATCGACTAAAAAGCCTGTTTCCGCAGAAGAGCGAATGGAAAAAGGGCAGGCCCACATCGCCAATCTCCGCTCGATGTTTAAAAAATAGTCAATTGGGTTTGAACGCAAGAAATCAGTACTGTCGCTAGGGCATATAAGAGCGGGTACAAAAAAGGCTTGGTGACAAAACCAAGCCTTTTTTCTCTGACAATTGACCAAGCTAACAACTGACCAAGGAAAAGAGGACGTTGTTAAATACCTTCAATCATGTGCTCAATAGCAGCAATGATTTCATCGTCTGAACAGTCCATACAGGCGCCTCTTGCTGGCATAGCGTTGAAGCCATTGATAGCGTGATCGGCAAGAACGTCTTTACCTTGAGCAATTCGTGGAGCCCAGTCACCCGCATCACCGGTTTTAGGGGCGCCACTCACACCAATACTATGACAAGCAGTACAGAACATGCCGTAAACCGTTTTGCCATCGCGAGGGCCGCTTGCTTCAGCAACAACAGGCTCACTGCCAGCTAAGTAAACGTCACCAACAGGTTTGATGCGTTCCGCAATAGCATCATACTCTTCTGGGCTAACACTACTTGCGTACGCTGCTGTAGAACATAACAAAGCTGCGAACAATACACTTAAGATTCGTTGAGACATATCCATTAAACTCACTTTATATTCCTAAGGTAAGTACATGCTTACCAATTATATAGTTAATTGTTTTTATCCCGATCTAACCACTCGAAAGTCTGTTAAATCAATGTAAACAGTGGGTGATTATATCCTGATAAGTTGTTGCATTAAACAACAAGTTATCGCCGATCGAATGATTATTCTTTATGAAATAGGTCTTTGTCACACTTTAATTGCCCAAAAAGGCGCCAAACGATAAAAAAAGTTGAAAAAGTACTAGACGACATAGTGTGAACTACGTATTATTCCACTCCGCCGATAGGGCATGCGCCCGTAGCTCAGCTGGATAGAGCGTTGGCCTCCGGAGCCAAAGGTCGAAGGTTCGAATCCTTTCGGGCGCGCCATCCGGATGCTTACACAAGTAAGTGACATATTGGCAAAACA
>NZ_JBNGCJ010000094.1:2934-3245 GCF_049974785.1 Vibrio genomosp. F10 str. 9ZD137 | reverse complement strand
CGAATCCCTCTTCACCGACCACTATTTCAATAATCGCTTTAGCGGTTATACAAAAAATTAGTGGTGGCTATAGCTCAGTTGGTAGAGCCCTGGATTGTGATTCCGGTGGTCGCGAGTTCGAATCTCGTTAGCCACCCCATTATTTAGGTAGTTTAGTTTACTGAGTAAAAAAGCTTCCTGTTTTGATTCAAGCTACACCCTAAGAATCGAGACAAAATTCGCCAATGAATAGCGTATTTTAGCGCATCATGGCTCTTGGAATAAGTGGATTGGGGATTTTCCTCATAAAGCCAACCAAGTAAAAAAATACA
>NZ_JBNGCJ010000094.1:2741-2924 GCF_049974785.1 Vibrio genomosp. F10 str. 9ZD137 | reverse complement strand
CGAATCTCGTTAGCCACCCCATTAATTTTGGTAACGTAAGTTCCCTTTTTCGTTAAATCGAAATAAAACCTTGTCGGTGAATAGCGCAGCTTGGTAGCGCATCTGGTTTGGGACCAGAGGGTCGGGGGTTCGAATCCCTCTTCACCGACCACTACAAGAAAGCCTCGTCAGAAATGACGAGGC
>NZ_JBNGCJ010000094.1:0-2731 GCF_049974785.1 Vibrio genomosp. F10 str. 9ZD137 | reverse complement strand
GTTCGAATCCCTCTTCACCGACCATATTTAGAAAGCCTGCTCATTGAGCAGGCTTTCCTCGTTTCAGGGTATGGGAGATGGGGTGAACCTAAGTGGGGTTCGCCTGATGTTCAAAATAAGCTCTTTATCGCCACATTAAAGAAAGCCGTAGCAGAAATGCTATGGCTTTTTTGCATTCTGGCTTTCTATAAAAACTCACATTTCGCTTTTTGTGTCTTCGAGAGTTTTTCAATTTCAAACCCTCTCTCTTTCAATGCTTCGATTAGGTTGTTTTTACCAAGCAGGTGAAGCGTCCCAACCACGACCAAATATCGCCCGCCTTTTAAAGCGACGCTTTTTTCTCCTGGAATTTTACCGGAGTCGAGCTTTTCTGCCCAATCAAGATTTCTGTCAGTCATCATGCGCCGCTCTAATTCTTCCGATAGCTGGCTAGCTTCTGCAAATTGCGCCATGTTATCGGCATCACCCAGTGCCCAACTCTCTACCAAGCAATTCACGTCTTGTTGCGCGGATTGATATTCATCCAAGGCGGCAACGAGTAATTCTTTACCGTCATTAGGCAATGTCGCTAAGAGATCGATTTGAAACTGCAGTGACTCTAAACCAAGGATGTCTATGTCTTGAAAGATTGCGTCATAGAGTAAGACATGATCAACACCGAGCGCTGTTTTCAAACCCATTTGGTTTAGGTTACCCATTTGAATGGCGAGGGCGGCTGTCCAGGGAGACATGCTTAAAAGCGTTTCAGACGCCAGATTAAGTTCTTTAGCAATAAGGCTTAATTGCTTTTGTTGAGGTTCTGAGAGAACGGTTTCTGCCGTATGAGTGGCGATGGGATACACAATATCTGATGTTTTACGAGTATCGATTTCCAATATCAAGCCATCACTCGTGCGTAAAAACTCGGTAATAGAAGAAGGTAATGGATACATCTTTTCGCTACCGACATGAATTGACCCAAGAATCATCAAATCGTATGGCCCTTTTTTAGCGGACCAGTAAAGTGGCTCACTGGATGCTACCGAGCTGAATAATAGTAATGAAAGGCCGAATAAAAAGATACGCATAGTCAAACACCGAATTGGAATGAACAGAAATGATAGTCGCACACAAAAACAATTGAAACAGCGTAATGAAATCAGTTTACGTTTCATTAGGGCTGATGCGAGTCAGTGCTGCTTTTCGATTGATATGACTTATGGGTTAACCCTTGATGCGGGGCTCTGACAAATATTACGTCAGTGCTCAGTGGAAATGTGAGCTAAGTCAGATTATGTAGGTTCCCGATGTTTGATTTACTAAAGCCAGATAAAGAGAGTGTGATCAAGATCGTAATTTGCTTTCCGCAAAAAATAAAACGGATGATACATATCACATTATGTTTTTTCACATTATTTTTTATTTATATAAGTTAATGATTTGTATGTTCTTTTTATGTGGTCAGGTTCAACAAAGTGAACTGGATCACTCTATATGCCAATTTATTTTCTGGAGTGAATTAAATGGTGCAGTATTCATCTCAAGCCAGGAAGGCAATCCCTTATTAACGACTACTGATGGTGATTGAAATACCAAGTTTACAGTCGTACTAAATTTTTAAAGGCAGTTAATTATGAAAAAAATTATCGCTCTAAGCGCTCTTTCTCTTGCTTTCGCTTCAAGCGCATTCGCTGGCTCTTCTTACGTTACGGGTAACGTGCAATTCCACAGCGAGAACAAAAACCCTAATGCCACTTCTACTTTAGAAGCGGGCCACACTTTTGACAACAGCATTGGTGGCCTAACGCTATTAACTGAGTTTGACGGGATTTCTCTTGGTAGCTACGAAGGCGAATTCAATGAAGGTGTAGGCGCTACTCCTTACATTACTTTAGGTGCTGAGCAAAGCTACGCATTTAATGACAACCTTTGGATTGCTGTTGGTTACCACCACCTACTTAACAATGGCGAAACAGTTCAAAATCGTCCTCTAGTTAAAATCGGTTACAACTTCGACAACGGTATTGCTATTAGCAACCGTACTCGTTACCACAACATTAAAGACAGCGATAACGATCAATTGCGTTTTGATAACCGTATCGGTTACACACTAGAAGATGCGCCAGTAGTATTAGCGTACAACAACGTATTCGTATCGGTTGATAACAGCGACAACACGATGGATCACGAGTTCCGCGCTACATGGACTCGCTCTGGTGTTCAACCTTACTTTGAGCTACGTAGCCAAGGTCACGGTGCTAAAAACCCAGATGGTTCTGATAAGAAAGAGAATACAGCATTCGTATTCGGTGCTTCTTACGGCTTCTAATCAAGCTGTAATGGTTTAGTTTGTCCAAACTAAAGTCTTACTAAAAGAGCCTAGCAAATCGCTAGGCTCTTTTTATTGGTGCGGTAACATTATTGATGTCGTTCAGGGCGTCTTATTTCGCTTCGTAATGGCGGTACTCAAACGTTTGACCTTCATCATTAAAAGCGTAGACGGAGTAGGCATCGCGATTCTCCCCATATTCCATGCCTGGTGAGCCCATCGGCATTCCAGGCACAGCTAGCCCTTTTGCGTTCTTTGGTGGGTTGTCGAGAAATGCTTTAATGTCTTCTGCTGGAATGTGACCTTCAAAGACATACCCGTCAATTTCAGCCGTATGGCAAGAAGCTAGTTTTGGGGTAATACCAAACTTCTCTTTGATTGGGTTCATGTTCTCGTGCAGTTCTTCTTTGAGATCGGAAGAGC
>NZ_JBNGCJ010000093.1:0-2374 GCF_049974785.1 Vibrio genomosp. F10 str. 9ZD137 | reverse complement strand
GAACCGCTCTTCCGATCTGCGACCCCTGCACCAGCAACAAGCACTTTAGCAGGCGGAACTTTACCCGCTGCAGTGATTTGCCCGGTAAAGAATCGACCAAACTGGTGTGCCGCTTCAACGACAGCGCGATACCCCGCGATATTAGCCATTGATGACAATGCATCGAGAGCTTGTGCTCTGGATATACGTGGTACAGCATCCATCGCCATCACATTAATGTTTCTGCTTGAAAGCTGTTCCATTAATTGAGGGTTTTGTGCCGGCCAGATAAAGCTTATTAAGCTTGCGCCATCTTTAAACTGTGAAATTTCGTCGATGCTGGTCTCTGCGTCGACAATCGGCGCATTGACTTTCAGGATAAGGTCGGCTTGCCAAACATCATCTTTAGACGTCACTTTTGCGCCAGCTTGTTCATAAGCAGAATCATCAAAACTGGCTAAACTGCCTGATCCGGTTTCGATCGAGACCTCAAAACCAAGTTTAATCAACTGCTCTACCGATTTCGGTGATGCAGCGACTCGCGTTTCTCCCGCGAGAATTTCTTTAGGTACACCAATTTGCATAGTTTGTCCTTGACTATTGGCACAATGATTAAGATCTTTTATCTAACGACTGATGCAGTTGCAAGCGTTTTGTAATAAAAATACTAAAAACATTACATCAGACCAAAATATTTCATTAATACTGCGACTAATGGTGAAAAAAAACAACAACCCCATCAGTAAGCAGAGGTCCTACCAGATAAATAAAAGACCATAGTAAACAGGGATTTATGTGAATTAAAAAAAGAGTCGTAAGCATAACGGCTTACGACTCGGATATTTATGATTTTTGTCAAATTGATAACAGCTAAGAAAAAATGTTATCGCCCATTTGGTCAATGAACATTTGCGACTTCTTAAGCATCAATTCGTTTGCATCTTCTTTGTTAGACAATACATCAGAGCGAATAAATCGATGTGACAGAACTTCATCATTAATTTGTTTAGTAATTCGCCCTGCAATTCGATACTGTCCCAATTCAGCAAGGGGTTCTTGATAGATCAAAAAACCCTTATACTCGATTGGTGTCACCTCTTTCGCAACACCTTCATTAGATTTGCCAAAACCAAACAGACGAGAAAATAGTCCCACTTATTAAAACCTCTTATTTTTTACTTTGGATGAGTGGCTTTTCGAACCACTCCAATTCAACATCATCGTCAAACCGTGGTGAGCTAAACATCACGGGCACATCATCAACTCTTGCTTGGCGACGATCTTGTAAGATCATAGAAACAGCATTGACGATTGCTGTCTCTGTGTACTCTTTCAACACAATAAGCCTTGCTTCCGGAAGTGCGGAAAGAAAATCGATATCATGCCGTATATAAACTGGCCTTAACTGACTCAGTGCCAAGCAAGCTATATCGGCCAATTGTTCATGGTCAAAATTATCGGTATATTCGTCATTGCTAAGCACATGTCCAACTAAAGTTTCCATGTAATTATGAACATCAACACTGATCTGCATTCTTAACTCCTCAGTCAAACACATATGATCTTACAATTTGATTCTTATAGAAATAACTTAGCTTAACCACCGAACAACAACAAGTTTTAGGCCATGAAGATGATACAATAATACGATGTAAATTAACCTAATGCCCATAAGTCTAGCAAAAAGCTTGGCAAATCAATAAATCACAGTATCCTAGTACGGTCTTTTGAAGAAATTCAACATTAACTATCGGTATCCTGCTTTATAATGTCTCCATCCATCGTCGCGTCAAATTGGTTTAGGGTCTCTTTCCCTCTTTTTATTATTGCTGCATTGTGGCTCGGCATGACTAACGTTATCACCGTTACTCAGGGCAATCTTGATATCGCGGTGAATTTACCCATTGTTCTGTTTCTTGCTGCGTTAATCTTAGGCCACAGCTTTAACCAAAGTCGCTGCGCGATGGTCGCGATTACGATGCTGTTAAGCTATTGGATTATCCAGCATCGACTTCAATCTTCTTTAAGTACGGGGACAACTTTACTTGAGTTGTCTTTATTAGCCTTCTTACTGCCCGTAGCCTCGCTTCTTACCTACGCATTTAAAGACTCTAACCTGACCAGCAAAAGCTTTATCGTTTTTGTCTTTATCAATATCATGCTTCTCGCTTGGTCTTATTTAACAATTACGCATTTTGGTATCGACAGTATAGGCTACTTTCGCGAAGGCCTGCTGTTTGCTATTCCACAAATCTCTAGTCTTCCTTTTGTTCTCGTACTGTATCTTTGTGCATTAACCGGTATCACGGCGATTCTGGTGCTCAAAAACAACCGTATTGCTGACGTTGTTTCTTACTCTTCCATCATTACGGCCAGCGTGACATTCATTTGTTTT
>NZ_JBNGCJ010000092.1:0-307 GCF_049974785.1 Vibrio genomosp. F10 str. 9ZD137 | reverse complement strand
ACGGTGAAACCCCGATGTTGGTAGCATCGGGGTTTCGAATTTTTAGACTATCGAATGGTAAGGTCGATTATCTTATCTATGCAGAAGGCTTGGAGTTATCCAATCAATTCCTTGGTAGGGAATTAGATACGGATGAAGTCCATGTGCTCAACTTTAGGCTTGAACGCGTGACGTTGAACGTCTTGCGGCTTAACCTTAACTTCAGCGCCGTCAACCACTAGAGTGATTGCTTCGTAGAATTCAGGCTTATCCATTTGGTTGATCACGTCAGAGTGAACAAGTTCGATAGATACTGCTGGTGCTTCAC
>NZ_JBNGCJ010000091.1:0-852 GCF_049974785.1 Vibrio genomosp. F10 str. 9ZD137 | reverse complement strand
CTCACTACTTAACGCGGCGTTATGCATCAGTAGTGATGCAAATTTAATAATACAAATAGGAAAATAGCATGGATAAGATATCTATATCAGATGAGGTCGTTACCGATTTCATTCATAATTCAAAGAAATATACTTCAGCAACACCTGAGGGAGCAATTTTACGCCAAGGGTATAGTCAAGGTGTTCGACTTCGCCACATCAAAGCTGGCTGGGTAGAATTCAATACAATTAGTCAAACTTGGACTGTATTCAAAGTGTGTTCTTCTTGGTAGTTAATGCTTAACGAGGCGTTCTGCAGCACCATTAGGTAGAGGTATAAGTTTGAGCTCAGAAGTAAATTGGTATTTGGAAGGTCTTAAAATCGTCGCTCAACTTGCAGTAGGTGCTGTTGGCGCTGTGTACGGTTATAAATCAGCAGTAAGAAAATTTTCAGAGACTACAAAAGATACAGACAAAACTATTTTTACCTCTTCGGTGACTAATGAACGAGCCATTTGGCGTAGCGAGCTGCGTGAGGGTATTGGTAAATACATAGAGTGCTCATTTAAATTTATCGAGAATACGGGCAAACTCTCGGAATTGAGTAGCTTGAAAGCTTTAATTATTATGCGCCTTAACCCTAAAGCTTGGTCTTATAGCTCAGAACATACGCTTGATCATGCTGTTCTAAAATCCGTTAATTCAATTTATGCGACCTGTGAGAAAGAGCGATTAAACGCAGTAAAGCTCAAGAGTGAAATAGCAAATCTAGAAAAGTGTGCTCAAAAATTGTTAAAGAGCGAATGGCAGAAATCTAAAAAAGAAGCTGTTGAAGGTCGAGAACGTGATGCATAACAAAGCGTTTAAGACAGA
>NZ_JBNGCJ010000090.1:0-1459 GCF_049974785.1 Vibrio genomosp. F10 str. 9ZD137 | reverse complement strand
GATCGGTGCCGCTGCTGGAGCTGCAACAGGTGCTGGAGCAGCATAGTGCATTGGTGCCATTTGCGGTGCAGCACCATGACGACTGATTCTTACTGACTCTTCACCTTCAGAGATCTCTAGCTCAGCAATGCCAGACTCTTCGACTAATTCAATAAGCTTTTTAATTTTGCGGATATCCATTTTTCTTTTCTCTTCATCTTGTGAATAAGACAGCTCTATAGTGAGCTGTAGAGTGTTTGTTTACTTTGTCGTAATTTGGTTGCTTTGACAGCGGTTTCACTATTTAGATTGCAGGTGTTTAATTGCTGCCGCCAAAGCGAATTCGTACCCTTGTGCGCCCAAACCACAAATAACGCCTTCAGCTTTATCTGAAAGGTAAGAGTGGTGACGGAAAGGTTCTCGTGCATGAACGTTTGATAAATGCACTTCAATAAATGGGATTGCAACGCCAAGTAGTGCATCTCGAAGTGCTACACTTGTGTGCGTAAAAGCTGCGGGATTTATAATGATAAAATCCACTTTTCCAAAGGCATCATGAATGGTTTCGAGCAGCTCATATTCTCTATTCGATTGGAGATGTTGCAACTCAACCTGAGCATCTGATGCCTGCTCGGTTAAGGTGTCAATGATCTGAGCTAGCGTTTGAGAACCGTAATGAGCGGGCTCTCTTAACCCTAAAAGGTTAATATTTGGACCATTTAGGACTAGAATGCGAGATTTTGCAGTCATTGTGTTGCCATCTTCCTATATCGTGTGATGAATCATAATATTCCCACATATTCAAAGAATCGGCATGAAATTTTTGTCAAAATATCGCGATTTTTTGAAAATAGAACACGATTATAGCTAATTCAGCGCAAATCGCAGCAATTTACTGGTCTAATCACCTGTTTGTAACGGCTAGTTCTGTTACCGAGTTAACAAAAAATACATTAACCCTCATGTTTGGATGGTTAAAATTTGAGGTTGTTCCCATAAAAAAACCGCCACAGAAGTGACGGTTTCATCTACAAAGTGTTTTAAACGTCTCGTTTATCTCACTTGCTGAGTTTCGCTTAGGCAATCACCTTTTTATTGGTGAGTGATTAAACAAGTTCTGCTTTTTCTGCGATGAGCTTTTCTACCACACTCGGATCCGCGAGTGTTGATGTATCACCTAAGTTGCTGGTGTCACCGGTAGCAATTTTGCGCAAAATACGTCGCATGATTTTGCCAGAGCGAGTTTTTGGCAGGGAATCGGTCCAGTGGAGGACATCGGGTGTCGCAATAGGGCCAATTTCTTTACGTACCCAATCTTTCACTTCTTTATGAAGTTCAGCGCTTGGGAATTCACCATCATTTAACGTAATGTACGCGTAGATTGCTTGGCCTTTGATATCGTGTGGAATACCCACAATCGCAGCCTCAGCAATTTTACTGTGAGCCACCAGTGCTGACTCGAGATCGGAAGAGCGGATCA
>NZ_JBNGCJ010000089.1:0-406 GCF_049974785.1 Vibrio genomosp. F10 str. 9ZD137 | reverse complement strand
CCACTTCGCTCAATCGTTCGTTTTCCAAGCGCTTGACGCTTTTATGCCGTCGGCGACCAATCGTAACCACCCTCTCTTCACTACTGGTGATTTCAACATTTTGCTTTCTAGCATTACTCGTTGTTGCCAATCAAAAAATTGAACGCGAAAAAGCGACCGTTGAGAAGATGTTACTCGAACTCACCGCCATTTTTCATTACGAAAGTAGTCACCCAATCATTACCAAAAATATCATCGATGTCGCTAAGAAACGATTGCTTTCCAACCCCTCGTTACCTGAAGAAATTCGTCACAAGTTGCTATTAAGTGATTTCATTGAACCAAAACAAAAACCCGAATCATTAATAAGTTGTGATTCATCCCATTCATGTAAAGAGTAAAGGAGTCTCTTAAATGAAAGTTATTA
>NZ_JBNGCJ010000088.1:0-627 GCF_049974785.1 Vibrio genomosp. F10 str. 9ZD137 | reverse complement strand
ACGCCTGCATAACACGTTTGCTACGATACAGACTTACCTGAATTTTACTGCCTTAATCACTGAAACTAAAGGCAAACTGACAACGCCGAATGTAGCAAATCGTGTTGATGCATTTGTTATATGCTACAGACTTAGTTAACTTGATTTAGCTGCAATAAGTCCCATTTTGTACCGTATAAGTCTTTAAATACGACAACTGTGCCATATTCTTCAATACGTGGTTCTTCAGTAAATTCGACACTTTGAGCTTTGATAAACTCATAGTCACGCCAGAAATCATTAGTTTGAAGAAATAAGAAAACACGACCGCCAGCTTGATTACCAACTGATTTTAATTGGTCATCATTACTTGCTTGAGCCAATAGTAAATTTGTACCCGTTGAATTAGGTGGAGATATTTGAACCCAACGCTTACCACCGCCTAAATCCGTATCTTCGACAAGCTCAAATTGAAGTTTTTTAGTATAAAATTCAATTGCATCATCATAATTTTCAACAACTAAGGCGATGTTACCAATTCTTTGTTCGATAGGCTTATTCATTTGTGGCTCACTACAGTTCAAAAGTGGAATTCTACCCTATTTAGCTCATAAACTCATTTTTGCATATAACGCTCTGCTAAGCGGC
>NZ_JBNGCJ010000087.1:0-570 GCF_049974785.1 Vibrio genomosp. F10 str. 9ZD137 | reverse complement strand
AATAACCAATAACCAATAAACCAAAATACTTGGACAGAAAGAGAAAAAGCCCAGTCAATGACTGAGCTTTCTATAGTATACCGACTAACTAAGGCAACCTTTTGGCTAGCTACTTCAACTTGTAAATAATGCCAGGGTTACAACGCACCATCTCAAACCGGTCGGTTAATCCCGTTAAAGACTCCGACGCTCCAAGTAACAAATATCCACCTGGGTTTAAGCTATTGGCCATTTGATTTAGCACTTGTGATTTCATTTCTGGTGAAAAGTAGATCAACACATTTCGACAAAAAATGATGTCAAACTTACCAATTAGCGCATAACTTTCCATTAAGTTTTGCGGGCGAAAGTTAACCAATCGTTTCACGTTATCTTTCACTTTCATACGACCATCGCCAGCGTCTTCAAAAAATGTACGACGTCGTTCTGGCGATAAGCCTCTACCGAGTGCTAAATTATCGTAAACACCAGCGCGGCACATATCGAGCATGGTTGCCGAAATATCCGTTGCTGTTATCGAAACATTCGGCAGCATACCTGGCTTACGCTGCTGAGTCTCTAAAATGGTCA
>NZ_JBNGCJ010000086.1:0-298 GCF_049974785.1 Vibrio genomosp. F10 str. 9ZD137 | reverse complement strand
CTGTATTGGCATTATCGCCTGGCAAGATACATTACGAGAGGACGCGAGGCAGGCGGTCAATGCCCTTAACTCGTTAGGTATTAATTCAATTATGCTCACTGGTGATAACCCTCGTAGCGCCCTCGCCATCAGTGCGATGATTGGTATCGATTATAAAGCGAGCTTACTTCCGAAAGATAAAGTGGGTTATGTTGAAAAGCTTTCACAGACCCATCATGTTGCCATGGTCGGGGACGGTATCAATGATGCTCCAGCCATGAAAGCCGCCAGTATCGGTATTGCTATGGGAGGAGGAACC
>NZ_JBNGCJ010000085.1:0-689 GCF_049974785.1 Vibrio genomosp. F10 str. 9ZD137 | reverse complement strand
ACCGCTCTTCCGATCTAACATGCGTAGTGAAAACCCCAGCCGTTGCTCTGACAGTAGCGGCTAATTTGATTAAAGGGTGTACCAGAACTGGGTTTAACGTCAGCATGATTGCTTTCAAAAGCACGAAGATCAAAATGCGCATCAAAGTTAATGATTCCAATCTTGGGTTTGAGCTCAGGTGCCTTACTTTTTAAATGGTTGGCTAACCCCAAGAACGACGGCCAGGCGACTTCATGCCCACCCCCAAGCGTAATTACAGGTGAGCGGGCGAGGGCAGTTGTAATCACTTGCGCACATTGCGCTTGGCTATCTTCGAGTTGATCGTCTTCACAAGCAACATTACCTAAATCGACAAGTGATACGTTTTTATGCCAGGCCATATTGGCTAACGCTTGGCGAATCAAATTTGGTGCCTTCTTCGCGCCAATTCGTCCTTTATTTCTTGCGACGCCTGCATCGCTAGGAAACCCTAAGATACTGACAAAGTTGTCGGTGGTATTAAGATCATAAGCTTGCATTTTCTTCACGACATGATGAACGCGCTTACCAAGCTCTGCGTCTTCGGCATCATGTCGACCTTGCCAGTGGAATGTGTGATCAGTAACGGTGTGTGGGTTAGTCATTGTTATGCCCTTCACGGTGATATAACGCGCCGTTAACGATGCGCGCCGCTAAATTAGGGACGCCGA
>NZ_JBNGCJ010000084.1:0-3192 GCF_049974785.1 Vibrio genomosp. F10 str. 9ZD137 | reverse complement strand
AGTTTTGGCCTAAAACAATCCCAGACACTCCGACTTCTCGGAATGCAGGAATACTCTCTTTAACGATGAAATAAGCAATAACGGCTAAGGAAACAATACCAATAATGGCACTGGTTAAGAATAAACCGTGAAAAATTCGCTCTTTCCAATCCACACGTTTTTTCGTGCGCAGGCCAGATCGATTAACTTGAGTCGCTTGCGTATTCATAAGCTCTTCACTATTTGCGATGGTCATATCAAAATCTCATGCTTCAATCACAGTGTTCAATAACTCTGATGAAGTGGATAAACGCCCAGCCCAAAGTGGGCCAGGCAAAAGTAACGATGTAATTAATTAACTGAGATGTAGCCTTTTTTAGCCACTAACGCTTGCGCTTCATCTGTTAGCATCCAGTCTAGGAACTTTTGAGTTTCTGCCGATGGCTTGCCTTCTTTGTAAAGAACAAGGAATGGACGCGCAACTTTGTAAGAACCGTTCTTAACGTTATCGACAGAAGCTTCAGTGCCGTCTACCGCTAGCGCATTGACCGATTCGTCGACAGTGCCAAGTGAGATATAACCGATAGCGTATGGGTTTGAAGCCACCATTGTTTTCAGTGCTCCGTTACCGTTGGCAACTTGAGCGCGCTGAGAAATCGCCGATACTTTGATACCAGACACTTTCATTTTTAGGCTCATGATGTCTTCAAATGCACCACGAGTACCTGAAGCGGTATCACGAGTGATCGCAACGATGGGCTTGTCTGCACCACCGACATCTTTCCAGTTCGTAATGTCGCCTTTATAAATCGCTGTGACTTGCTCAGCCGTTAAACCTTTTAGTTTGTTGTTTGGGTTTACCACCACCGCAATACCATCACGAGCAACCACTTCTTCAACTAGCGTTGGTTCTTTTTCAGAGTCTTTTAAATTACGAGAAGACATGCCTAAATCTGCGGTGCCATTTTTAGCCGCTTTCACACCCGCTGAAGATCCTGGTCCTTGAACTTCAATAAAAACTGAATCGTTTGATTTCATATAAGTTTCAGAGAAAACTTCCATCAGTGGAGTAACGCTGCTAGAGCCTACAGCAGAGATGGTTTCTTTTGCAGAAACGGTTGTTACTGCCATTGCGCCTAGAAGTGCGATTGCACCGATAACTGTCTTTTTCATCACTATTTCCTTAAGTGGCCGAATTGCCGTTGTGTTTTACTCGAACGCTGCTCACTTTAGGCGTCAAGTGTGACAGTTGTGTTTCAGTTAATTTAAGCCTCTGTGACAAAGCGAATAACCTGACCAAAATCAATAAATGTTCATTCTCTTTATAACCGACCTCTCCAGCAGCCTATACCTGCCTATACTTGGCGCAGTACAAAAAACGAACGTGATGAATACTGAGGTTTTAAAGTGCATAGTAGTGTGTCGTAAAAACTGAGAGATTAGTTCAATAAATTATTGATATATTCATCAGGAAGATTACAATCAGCCCTCACCATGCAAATGAGAACAATTTGCATCTGAGTACAATTAAAGAGAGGATCTCAATGCGTCAGTTACTCAACGGCTTATCCATAAAAATACAAGTAGTCATCCCCGTCATATTTACGATGTTACTTTTACTCACCGGCATTATTTATAGTACGACGAATTTAAAACACGCGTTCAGCCAAGTGTCCGATTCAACCGAAGAGTTGATTATGCATAAAGATGAACTGACTGAAATCATTGATAACACTTATGCCATGCGAATTAGCGCAATATACAGCCTATTCAGAGCCGATGAAGTCAAAGTATTACCGAGCGTGTTAAAGGAAAGAAGAAAGCAGAATCAAACACTGCTCAGATCACTGTCTCAGATTAATGGGATGGAACGAGAAGTGAACGCAATGAATGTTGCTATGGACACCTATATTGACCATTCGATAAACGTCATGATTCCACTTCTTAATGCCAAGCAGCAGAACAACCTTCCCGTGGGTTTTGATGAAAAATACCAACGTGCTTCAGACGAATATCGCGATGCAGGTAAAATGATGGTGAAAGCGATCTCGGACCTGTCAGATAAAATCAACCTGCTCTCACTTCAAAGGGTTGAAATAAATAGCCAAAAACACACCGCCGTTATCAATAATTCACTGATCGGTTTTGCTGCCCTAGTGTTTGTGGGTGCGTTAAGTTGTTGGCTGCTAGCGGGCGTTATCGTTAAGCCGATCATCGAACTTCAAGCAACGATGAAAGAAGTGGCTCATGGTAATCTACTCGTGGAAGCAAATGAAGACGGTGATAATGAAATCACGGCTTTGGCTAAAGATGTCAACTCTACAGTTAAACAGCTTCATGGTACGGTCGATGAGTTAGTTCGAATCAGTGTTGATGTCGCCTCCGCTTCAACAGAACTTGCCACTGTGATGACCCAATCAACGGCAAATTCCGATCAAGAAAAAATCGAAATGGAACAAGTGGCCTCTGCGATTAGCCAGTTAGAACACACCGCAAGTGATGTCACAGCCAACGCTAACATTGCAGACACCGCATCGTCTCAAGCCAATGAATTGGCGATAAACAGCTTAACCATGTTTGAAGAAAGCAATCGTGCTAACGACAAAATGGCGGATCAACTTAATGATGCGGCTGAGGTTGTCCACTCACTTAAAAACCAGTCAGAGCAAATTGGCAAGGTCATTGAAGTGATCGAAAGTATTTCAGAGCAAACCAACTTGCTTGCACTGAATGCTGCCATTGAAGCTGCACGTGCAGGTGAGAGTGGAAGAGGGTTTGCTGTGGTCGCCGACGAAGTTAGAATGCTGGCTGCACGCACACAAGAATCGACCAAAGAGATACAAGCGATTGTTGAAGAGCTGCAATCAAAATCGGGCTTAGCAAACGAGAGTATGAATTCAAGCTTAACCATGTTGCAAAATAACCAAACGCTTTCAGGCCAAGTCAGTGCGGCATTGACTGAGATTTGTGATTCCATTACAAAACTGTCAAGCATCAACACTCAAGTAACGACAGCATCAATAGAACAAGGGCAAGTGACCGCAGATATTAATGTCAATTTAGGTAACATTTATGAGCTGGTCAGCCAAAACGTGATTGGCATAACTCAATCAGCGGCAGCTAGCCAAGAGCTATCTCAATTGGCAGAGAAACAGCGACAGCAGTTGGGATACTTTAAAGTCTAATAGTGTTTTTTGTACATCGATAAAAAAA
>NZ_JBNGCJ010000083.1:0-3999 GCF_049974785.1 Vibrio genomosp. F10 str. 9ZD137 | reverse complement strand
CGCCATCGACGAGCTTTCAACCCGAATTGATGAAGCGGTTTCAGAAGTGCAAGTACTCGAATCCGCCACAGACAACATAGAGACGATACTAAAAGTCATTAACGACATTGCTGATCAAACCAACTTACTTGCCCTCAATGCGGCGATTGAGGCAGCACGTGCTGGCGAATCTGGTCGTGGTTTTGCGGTCGTGGCCGACGAGGTAAGAACGCTCGCTCAACGAACTCAGGAATCCACCACTGAGATTCGTAATATGATTGAACAGCTCCAAGCGGGGGCCAGTTCGGTATCGAATGCCATGAATCAGAGTAAAGAGACCGCTGTTAATGCCGTCGCACGTGCTCAGGAAGCGAATGGCGCCCTAGATAGAATTCGTGAGGCGATACAGCAAATCAGTGACATGAACATTCAGATCGCTTCTGCTGCGGAAGAACAGAGCTTAGTGGCTGAAGAAATTAACAACAATACCGTTAAGATTAAAGACCTTTCTGTTCAAGTTTCAGACTCGGCATCAAGTGCCAATGATGCCATGCTGGTGCAAACAGAAAATGTTCGAGAGCAAGATGCCATTCTTAACAAGTTCATTGTGTAAGGGGGTTTTTGATGTCGAGGCGTTCATGAAATCGATGCGTTCATGACATCGATGCGTTCATGACATAGGGCATTAGTGAGCACCTAGTTCACTTCTTTTACTGCCTGTTTTCACCGAGCTTGTAGAGTGGGTGTTTAAACAGGCCGTTTTCCAATCCAATAGAAAAAAGCCACTGCCTTGTTAATAAATAAGGCAGTGGCTTTATAGTTTCAACGCTTTGGTTGTATAACTTTGGTTGTATTACGCTGGTTCTAATGCTTTGTTTTTAGAGTTTTGTTTTGTTTTCAAAGCCATGGCTTAGAGCTTAGAGCTTAGACTTCAAACTCAGCAACCAGGCTATCCAACTTCTGGCATTGTTCCGATAAGCTCATGCAGGCATTATCTGCGCTGTTGACCATCTCAACCATTTGGTAGCTATTATCAGCGATGCGCTGAACGTTCTCATTGACTTCATTACTGACATTAGATTGCTGGCTCGCAGCCGACGCAATTTGTGTGTTCATTTCGTTCATTTGTGCAATGGAATGACGAATTTTATCCAATGATTCCGCAGCGGACCCTGCTGTATCGATAGTGGCGTTACTGCTTTCCTTACTTGCTTCCATCACATTTACGGCTTGCTTTGCCCCTTCTTGCAGTTTTTCAATCATAGATTGAATTTCACCGGTACTCTCTTGTGTTCTGCTCGCAAGTGAACGAACTTCATCAGCAACGACCGCAAATCCTCTTCCTTGCTCACCAGCTCGTGCTGCTTCAATCGCGGCATTGAGGGCCAGTAAATTGGTTTGATCAGCAATGCCACGAATAACATCGAGTATTGATACGATGTTGCCTACGTCGGTATCTAATGTATGAATCACTTGGCTAGCATTGTCTATTTCAGTAGAGAGGCTTTTAATTGATTCGACCGTTTGGCCCAAAATAGTACTGGTTTGGTCTGCTTCATTATTTGCACTGCTACTTGCTTGAGCGGCATCATTGGCATTGTCACTCACTGTGGAACTGGTCACTTGCATCTCATGTACTGCAGTGGCCACAAGCTCACTTTCTTGTTGTTGATTGGAGCTAAATAGAGCAATGCTTTGAGTGAGGGACTTAATGTTTTCCATATCTGCACGAACTGCATTTGAAGAGATAATGACTTCTTCAACCGTCACATGAATCTTCCCGACAAATTGATTGAACGAGTTTGCGACGCGGCCTAGTTCGTCTTGGCTGGTTACTTCCAGGCGCTTCGATAAGTCACCATCGCCCTGTGCAATCTCGGCCATCGCTTTTTCAATACTTCTAAGCGGGGTAATGACGAATCGTTTGATCATCCAAAAAGCGATAGCGCCCGCGATAAGTGCGATAACTAGGCCAGTCTCTACGGTCAGTTTTGCAGATGTGATCGAGCTTTTCACATCGTCGCGAAGTATGTTCTGTTTTTCTTCTATTTGAGTACTGATCGCCTTAAGGCTACTTCGCATCGCTTTAAATTCTGCGTTAATCTTGTCTTCATTGTTAGACAGGTAATCAGAAGCGTTATCTGGCTGATTGATCATTGGCTCGTATAACTTTATCCAACGTTCCGTAGCAGTAATTAATTCCTTGAGGTCGGATTCGCCACCTTTTGGTAAAAAGCCAATATCAAAAAGGTTCTGTACCTTTCTCATCCTCGGCACAGCCATATAGGCGTTATCTTTAAACTCCGCGATATGGTACTGAACTTCGCTGCTCGATTGACTTCGCGCAATCCCTTGGGCCGCCACTGTTACCTGATACAAATCTCGATACGCATTTTCTAAACTGCCCATTGCAGGCTGAACGTTTTGGTTTAATAGGGTGTTGAGGTCTTCTTGCTTATTTGCCTGAAAAACAGAGAGAAGAGTAGAAGCAATAAAAACAACCAATATCGTGAATAATGGAATGCTAATTTTCTGGGAAATGGATAAACGATTCATGAGGTTATTCCGTAAGTATGATGAATGTGATGAATGTGATGAATATGAGTAAGTATGGCACGCTATTTAGGTAAATTATAGATAATGAGATCAATATTCACCAATTAAGAGTATTGATTTTCATAGAAATTTTCTATCGAAAAGATTAATGATTGTAAGTTATGAAGTTTATTCCAACTTTCAACACCAGCTTTCAACACCATTTTTTAACACTATATGTGCCTGTAGTTCACGAATGCTATTCCATGTTGCGGGATAATGGTCGAGATAGAGTTGGTTTACACTATGACGAGCTAGTTTGACATGGCCAATATGTCAAACCCCTACAATAAACAACTATGCTTGTTTAACTATAAGAACGAGTAAGGAATAGTGCTGATGTCATCGTCATTTTATCAACAAATCCAAAATCAAATTAACGAAGTGAAAGAAGAAGGACTGTATAAGTCTGAGCGTGTGATTACTTCGGCTCAAAAGGCTTCTGTTTCTATTTCTACTGGGGAAGAGGTTCTTAACTTCTGCGCCAATAATTACTTGGGTCTGGCTAATCATCCTGCATTAATCGACGCGGCAAAGTCGGGTATGGATGAACATGGCTTTGGCATGGCATCGGTTCGATTTATTTGTGGCACTCAAGATTCACACAAAGAGCTAGAGCAAAAACTATCTACGTTCCTAGGTAAAGAAGACACGATTCTTTATACCTCTTGCTTTGACGCGAATACGGGTTTATTTGAAACAATTTTAGGTAAAGAAGATGCGATCATTTCAGATGCATTGAACCATGCGTCAATTATTGATGGCGTGCGTCTTTGTAAAGCAATGCGCTTTCGCTACGCAAATAACGATATGGAGCAACTAGAGCAGCGCTTAATCGAAGCGAAAGAAGCGGGTGCTCGTCATACATTGATCGTCACTGATGGTGTTTTTTCAATGGACGGCGTGGTTGCAAACCTACCTGCTATTTGTGATTTGGCTGATAAGTACGAAGCGCTTGTAATGGTTGATGATTCACACGCCGTTGGCTTTATGGGCCAAAATGGTGCAGGAACTCATGAGCATCATGACGTCATCGACCGCATTGATTTCATTACCGGAACACTCGGCAAAGCCATGGGTGGCGCTTCAGGCGGTTACACTTCTGGAAAGAAAGAAGTGATTGATTGGTTGCGTCAGCGTTCTCGTCCATACCTATTTTCAAATTCAGTTGCGCCTGCGATTGTTTCAGCTTCTATCCGTGTCATTGATCTTCTTAAAGAGTCTGGCGACTTACGTACTAAGCTGTGGGAAAACGCAGCACATTTCCGTACTCGTATGGAAGCGGCTGGCTTTACGATGGGCGGTGCTGATCATGCGATCATCCCCATTATGCTGGGTGATGCAAAAGTCGCGGCTGAGTTCGCTGAGCGAGCGCTAGAGAAGGGCATCTATGTGGTCGCGTTCTCATTAGATCGGAAGAGCGGT
>NZ_JBNGCJ010000082.1:0-462 GCF_049974785.1 Vibrio genomosp. F10 str. 9ZD137 | reverse complement strand
CAGTGATGGCGATGGCCTAAGCAACGAAGACGAATATACATCGGGTACGACCCCTTCAGATGCAAACGACCCAATCTATGCCGGTGACCGAGATTTAGACGGCGACGGAGCGGTGAATGGCATCGACGAAGACTACCAAGCCAGCGGTGATTTCGATGGCGATGGCCTAATGAACGAAGAGGAATACCAGTCAGGCAGCAACCCAGCTGATCCCAATGACCCAATCGTTGGGGGCGCGCAAGATTTGGACAACGATGGAGAACCTAACGGCATTGACCCAGACTACACCCCAGCACACGATACCGATGGGGATGGCCTAACGAACGAAGCCGAATACACCGATGGAACAGATCCATCAAATGGTAACGACCCGGTGGTGGGTGGAAATGGAGACAACGACAACGACGGCATACCCAATGGGATTGATCCAGATTACAGCGCCAGCGCCGACGCAGACGGCGA
>NZ_JBNGCJ010000081.1:0-300 GCF_049974785.1 Vibrio genomosp. F10 str. 9ZD137 | reverse complement strand
CGATATGGGCTCGGTTGTTCTTGTGGTTGAAGAGGTTGTGCAAGTCGTGACGACGGATACCAACCAAGGTGCTGGTGATGTCATTCATGGCGATGAAGGCCAAGATATCATTTTAGCGGGTGCAGGTAATGACTACGTTGAAGGCGGTCAGGGCAACGATACCGTGTTGGGGGATTTTGGTGAGGTCGACCTACGAAATGGTGTCGCGCTACTGAAAACCGAAGACGGCGATCAAAATGCATATGGCAATGACGAGATCAACTTGGGCTCTGGTAATGATCGCGTTCTAGGTGGGTTAGG
>NZ_JBNGCJ010000080.1:0-492 GCF_049974785.1 Vibrio genomosp. F10 str. 9ZD137 | reverse complement strand
CGCTCTTCCGATCTCCCATTATATTGATATGTTGGCATAGCTTTCCTGTATTAACACTTTCCTACATTAAAATCGCTTTATTGATGCCTGAAGAGTCACCTTCACTCAGATTCATCACTTCATCGATACTGACCACCCCTTGCAATGCCAGCTCCATCGCTGACGCAAGTAGCGGTTTATAGTCCTTGCAGTTTCTCGCAGCTTCAGCAAAACCAACCGCATCTTCGGAACGTAACGCGTCCATCATCGATTGCTCTAGCTCTAGCATTTCAAAGACACCGATTCGGCCTCTGTACCCTGTGAGGTTACAGTTCTGGCAACCACTTCCACGAGAAAAATGAGCATGTGCTTGGTTTGGAAAACGCACAGCTAACCATTGCCTTCTCGATTCGTCTACTTCGTCTTCTACTTTACAATCGGTGCAAATTTTGCGAACCAATCGCTGCGCGACCACGGCTCTGACGGCGCTTGCCACAAGGTAGCCTGGCGCCC
>NZ_JBNGCJ010000079.1:0-513 GCF_049974785.1 Vibrio genomosp. F10 str. 9ZD137 | reverse complement strand
AACCGCTCTTCCGATCTGACTTGCAAGTGTTAGGAGCATTCCGTTTAGATTTTCCAGAAAACCGCAGTCCATTTCTCTCTTTTTATGCCGAAGCTGATTTATACAACGCAGGTCAGACTTGGCGATATTTACCGACATTAGCGTTAGGTCAGGGCTTAACGGATTACTTATCAACGGGAATCCAAGCCGGTAAAGTAAATACGTCAAAACTGCTTTGGTACGGTGAGCTTGGTGATTTCCCTTATCACAATAATGATGGAATATTCCAAGCCTGGGTAGGGCTGAAGCAAGCGAAGTTCAGTTTTGATACTGCATGGCCTCCGATCACTGATCTGCAACTCGATCTCTTGTTTGAAAATGCCGCTATGTACTTAGATTCACAAGACGCCACGTTGGTGGATGTTCATGCAAAGCGCATTACAGGTCGAATTCCTGAACTATCAGGTGCAGGGCATATTGAAATAGAGGCCAGTGCCGTAGCACAAGGCAACGCCGTGCGAGATTACATGACGG
>NZ_JBNGCJ010000078.1:0-229 GCF_049974785.1 Vibrio genomosp. F10 str. 9ZD137 | reverse complement strand
GCAGGATGACGACTGGTTAATAGACGATGAGCTAGACTCTCCGAAAATCGAAGCGGAAAGTGTTTTAGCCAACGAGGCATTAGCTGAAGAGTTACCTGAGCCAGTCGATGACTTTGAGGTGCCTGATGTCGAATTTGGCGGTGAGTTATCGGATGAGGTGCTAAATGAAACGGAAGCGTCAGAAGAAGTAGAGGCTAAAGACGCCGATACTCTAGAGACGGTTGAGGCA